>NZ_JBHTVQ010000008.1:0-150918 GCF_042792855.1 Streptomyces sp. NPDC056600 | reverse complement strand
GGGGGCCTTCCCCGTGGCGGACCCGCTTCCTGGGCGCCCTGCGCCCTCCTTCGGCGTGCCCGCTCAGCCGTCGACGGCCGTGCGGACCTCGTCGGCGAAGCGTTCGGCCGCGTCCCGCAGCCCTGCCGCGCCGGGGCCCTCGCTCAGCACCGCGCGGCTCACGTTGGGGACCACGTTGCGCACCGCCGCGCCGAAGACGCGCGGGAGGTCGGCCGGCGTCGCGCCCTGGGCGCCGATCCCCGGGGCCAGCAGCGGGCCGTTGACGTCGAGGTCGTAGGACGACAGGTCGCCCAGCGTGGCGCCGACCACCGCGCCGAAGGAGCCCAGAGGCCGCTCCCCCGCGTTCTCCGCGGCCAGGTGGGCCAGCATCGTCGCGCCGATCCTGCGGCCGTCCTCGCGCACCGCGTGCTGGACCTCGCCGCCCTCCGGGTTGGAGGTGAGCGCCAGCACGAAGAGTCCGGTCCCGCTCTCCCGGGCCAGGTCCACGGCCGGCTTCAGCGAGCCGTAGCCGAGGTACGGGGAGACGGTGAGCGCGTCGGAGAAGAGCGGGGCGTCCTTGCGCAGGAAGGACTCGGCGTAGGCGGCCATGGTGGAGCCGATGTCGCCGCGCTTGGCGTCCATCACCACCAGGGCGCCGGCCGCCCGGGCCTCCTCCACGGACTTCTCCAGCACGGCGAGGCCGCGGGAGCCGAACCGTTCGAAGAAGGCGATCTGCGGCTTGAGCATGGCGACCCGGTCGGCGAGCGCCTCGACCACGGTGCGGCTGAAGCGCTCCAGCCCGGCGACGTCGTCGGCCAGGCCCCAGGAGCCGAGCAGGGAGGCGTGCGGGTCGATGCCGACGCACAGCGGGCCGCGCTCGTCCATCGCGCGGCGCAGCCGTGCGCCGAAGGGTTCCAGGTGGCTCATGCGGCGTTCCCCTTCGTGCCGTTCCTGCGGACGTCCGCGCCGACCGCGTCGGCGAGGGTGGCGTGAGGGCTCTGGCGCAGGCGCTGGGCCAGGCCCTTGTGGATCGCGCGGGCCCACAGCGGGCCCTCGTAGATGAAGGCGCTGTAGCCCTGCACCAGGGTGGCTCCGGCCAGGATGCGCTGCCAGGCGTCCTCGGCCGTCTCGACGCCGCCGACGCCGACCAGGGTGATCCGGTCGCCGACGCGGGCGTAGAGGCGGCGCAGCACCTCCAGGGAGCGTGCCTTGAGCGGGGCGCCGGACAGGCCGCCGGTCTCCTGCACCTGGGCGGGCGTGGAGCGCAGGCCGAGTCCGGCGCGGGCGATCGTGGTGTTGGTGGCGATGATGCCGTCCAGGCCGAGTTCGACGGCGAGGTCGGCGACGGCGTCCACGTCCTCGTCGGCGAGGTCGGGGGCGATCTTCACCAGCAGCGGGACGCGCCGGTCGGTGACCGTGCGGTCGGCTGCCTCGCGGACGGCGGTGAGCAGCGGGCGCAGCGCCTCGGTGGCCTGGAGGTTGCGCAGGCCGGGGGTGTTGGGCGAGGAGACGTTGACGACCAGGTAGTCGGCGTGGCGGGCGAGCCGTTCGGCGGACTTCACGTAGTCGGCGGCGGCCTCCTCCTCGGGGACGACCTTGGTCTTGCCGATGTTGACGCCGACGACCGGCTTGAAGACGGGCTCGCGGGCGGCGAGGCGATCGGCGACGGCGGCGGAGCCGTCGTTGTTGAAGCCCATCCGGTTGATCAGCGCGCGGTCCGCCACCAGGCGGAAGAGGCGCTTCTTCGGGTTGCCGGGCTGGGCCTCGCCGGTGACGGTGCCGATCTCGACGTGGTCGAAGCCGAGCATGGCCATGCCGTCGATGGCGACGGCATTCTTGTCGAAGCCGGCGGCCAGGCCGAACGGGCCGTGCATCCGCAGGCCGAGGGCCTCGGTGCGCAGCTCGGTGTACCGCGGGGCGAGCCAGGCGGCGAGGAAGGTGCGCAGCACGGGGATCCGGGCGGCCAGGCGGATCCAGCGGAAGGCGAGGTGGTGGGCGGCCTCGGGGTCCATGCGGCGGAACACGAGGCGGAAGAACAGCTTGTACATGGAAAGGGGCTCCTCATGAAGAGGGGGACACCTTCCGGTGTCCCCCTCGTCGGTCACTGTCCGCGCGACGCGGTCAGGTGTTCCGCGTGTTCCTGCAGGGAGCGGACTCCGACGTCGCCCTGGGTGAGGGCGTCGATGCCCTGCACCGCGGCGGCGAGCGCCTGGACGGTGGTGAGGCAGGGGACGCCGCGGGCCACGGATGCGGTGCGGATGTCGTAGCCGTCGAGGCGGCCGCCGGTGCCGAAGGGCGTGTTGACGATGAGGTCGACCTGGCCGTCGTGGATCAGCTGGACGATCGTCTTCTCGCCGTTCGGGCCCTCGCCCTCGGACTGCTTGCGCACCACGGTGGCGGGGATGCCGTTGCGGCGCAGCACCTCGGCGGTGCCGGAGGTGGCGAGCAGTTCGAAGCCGTGCTGGACGAGCTCCCGCGCGGGGAAGATCATCGAGCGCTTGTCCCGGTTGGCGACCGAGATGAAGGCGCGGCCCTTGGTGGGCAGCGGACCGTAGGCGCCGGCCTGCGACTTGGCGTAGGCGGTGCCGAAGACCGAGTCGATGCCCATGACCTCGCCGGTGGAGCGCATCTCCGGGCCGAGGACGGTGTCCACGCCGCGGCCGTGCACGTCGCGGAAGCGCGACCACGGCATCACGGCCTCCTTGACGGAGATCGGCGCGTCCAGCGGCAGGTCGCCGCCGTCGCCCTTCGCCGGCAGCAGGCCCTCGGCGCGCAGCTCGGCGACGGTGGCGCCGAGCGAGATGCGGGCGGCGGCCTTGGCCAGCGGCACCGCGGTGGCCTTCGAGGTGAAGGGCACGGTGCGCGAGGCGCGCGGGTTGGCCTCGAGGACGTAGAGGATGTCGCCGGAGAGGGCGAACTGGATGTTGATCAGACCGCGGACGCCGACGCCCTTGGCGATGGCCTCGGTGGAGGCGCGCAGCCGCTTGATGTCGTAGCCGCCGAGGGTGATCGGGGGCAGGGCGCACGCCGAGTCGCCGGAGTGGATGCCGGCCTCCTCGATGTGCTCCATGACGCCGCCGAGGTAGAGCTCGGTGCCGTCGTAGAGGGCGTCGACGTCGATCTCCACCGCGTCGTCGAGGAAGCGGTCGACCAGGACGGGGCGGTCCGGGGAGATCTCGGTGGACTCGGAGATGTACGCCTCGAGGCGGGACTCCTCGTAGACGATCTCCATGCCGCGGCCGCCGAGCACGTAGGACGGGCGGACCAGGACGGGGTAGCCGATCTCGTCGGCGATCTTCTTGGCCTCGGCGAAGGTGGTGGCGGTGCCGTGCTTGGGGGCGGGCAGGCCGGCCTCGGCGAGGACGCGGCCGAAGGCGCCGCGGTCCTCGGCGGCGTGGATCGCCTCCGGGGAGGTGCCGACGACGGGCACGCCGTTGTCCTTGAGCGCCTGGGACAGGCCGAGCGGGGTCTGGCCGCCGAGCTGGACGATCACACCGGCGACCGGTCCGGCCTGCTGCTCGGCGTGGACGATCTCCAGGACGTCCTCCAGGGTGAGCGGCTCGAAGTAGAGCCGGTCGGAGGTGTCGTAGTCGGTGGAGACGGTCTCCGGGTTGCAGTTGACCATCACGGTCTCGTAGCCGGCGTCGCTGAGCGCGAAGGAGGCGTGGACGCAGGAGTAGTCGAACTCGATGCCCTGGCCGATGCGGTTCGGGCCGGAGCCCAGGATGATCACGGCTGCGCGCTCGCGCGGGTCGACCTCGTTCTCCTCGTCGTAGGAGGAGTAGAAGTACGGGGTCCTCGCGGCGAACTCGGCGGCGCAGGTGTCGACCGTCTTGTAGACCGGGCGGACGCCCAAGGCGTGCCGGACCTGGCGCACGACGTCCTCGCGCAGGCCGCGGATCTCGCCGATCTGCTGGTCGGAGAAGCCGTGGCGCTTGGCATCGGCGAGCAGGTCGGGGGTGAGCTCGGGGGCGGCGGCCAGCTCGTCGGCGAGCTCCTTGATCAGGAACATCTGGTCGACGAACCAGGGGTCGATCTTCGTGGACTCGAAGACCTCCTCCTGGGTGGCGCCGGCCCGGATGGCCTGCATCACGGTGTTGATGCGGCCGTCGGTGGGCCGCACGGCCTCGCGCAGCAGCTCGTCCTTGTCGCCCGGCTCGCCGGTGAAGCTGAACTGGCTGCCCTTCTTCTCCAGGGAGCGCAGGGCCTTCTGGAGGGCCTCGGTGAAGTTGCGGCCGATGGCCATGGCCTCGCCCACCGACTTCATGGTGGTGGTGAGGGTGGAGTCGGCGGAGGGGAACTTCTCGAAGGCGAAGCGGGGCGCCTTGACCACGACGTAGTCGAGCGTCGGCTCGAAGGAGGCCGGGGTCTGCTCCGTGATGTCGTTGGGGATCTCGTCCAGCGTGTAGCCGACGGCCAGCTTGGCGGCGATCTTGGCGATCGGGAAGCCGGTGGCCTTGGAGGCGAGCGCGGAGGAGCGGGAGACGCGGGGGTTCATCTCGATGACGATGACCCGGCCGTCGACGGGGTTGACCGCGAACTGGATGTTGCAGCCGCCGGTGTCGACGCCGACCTCGCGGATGACGGCGATGCCGACGTCGCGCAGCACCTGGTACTCGCGGTCGGTGAGGGTCATCGCGGGGGCGACGGTGATGGAGTCGCCGGTGTGGACGCCCATCGGGTCGAAGTTCTCGATGGAGCAGACCACCACGACGTTGTCGTGCTTGTCGCGCATCAGCTCCAGCTCGTACTCCTTCCAGCCGAGGATGGACTCCTCCAGGAGCACCTCGGTGGTCGGGGAGAGCGTGAGGCCCTGGCCGGCGATGCGGCGCAGCTCCTCCTCGTCGTGGGCGAAGCCGGAGCCGGCGCCGCCCATGGTGAAGGAGGGGCGGACGACGACGGGGTAGCCGCCGAGCGTCTCGACGCCGGCGAGGACGTCGTCCATGGAGTGGCAGATGACCGAGCGGGCGGACTCGCCGTGACCGATCTTCTTGCGGACCTCCTCGACGACCACCTTGAACTGCTCGCGGTCCTCGCCCTTGTGGATGGCCTCCACGTTGGCGCCGATCAGCTCGACGCCGTACTTGGCGAGCGTGCCGTTCTCGTGGAGGGAGATCGCGGTGTTGAGCGCGGTCTGGCCGCCGAGGGTGGGCAGGAGGGCGTCGGGGCGCTCCTTGGCGATGATCTTCTCGACGAACTCGGGGGTGATCGGCTCGACGTAGGTGGCGTCGGCGATCTCCGGGTCGGTCATGATCGTCGCCGGGTTGGAGTTGACCAGGACGACGCGCAGACCCTCGGCCTTGAGCACGCGGCATGCCTGGGTGCCGGAGTAGTCGAACTCCGCGGCCTGGCCGATGACGATCGGGCCGGAGCCGATGACCAGGACGGACTGGATATCGGTGCGCTTAGGCACGCTGGCCCTCCATGAGACTGTTGTTCATCAAAGCGGCAAAGCGGTCGAACAGGTAGGCGGCGTCGTGGGGACCCGCGGCCGCTTCGGGGTGGTACTGGACGCTGAACGCGGGCCGGTCGAGCAGCTGCAGCCCTTCGACGACGTTGTCGTTGAGGCAGACGTGGGAGACCTCGGCGCGGCCGTAGGGGGTGTCGGAGACCTTGTCGAGCGGGGCGTCGACGGCGAACCCGTGGTTGTGGGCGGTGACCTCGACCTTGCCGGTGGTGCGGTCCTGGACCGGCTGGTTGATGCCGCGGTGGCCGTACTTCAGCTTGTAGGTGCCGAAGCCGAGGGCGCGGCCGAGGATCTGGTTGCCGAAGCAGATGCCGAAGAGCGGGGTGGAGCGCTCCAGGACGCCCCGCATCAGCTCGACGGGGTGGTCGGCGGTCTCCGGGTCACCGGGACCGTTGGAGAAGAACACGCCGTCGGGGTTCACGGCGTAGATCTCGTCGAGGGTGGCGGTGGCGGGCAGGACGTGCACCTCGATGCCGCGCTCGGCCATCCGGTAGGGGGTCATGCCCTTTATGCCGAGGTCGATCGCGGCGACCGTGAACTTCTTGTCGCCCTGCGCCGGGACGACGTACGCCTCGGCGGTGGCGACCTCCTCGTAGAGGCTGGCGCCCTTCATCTGGGCCGACTCGCGGACCCGGGCCAGCAGCGCCTCCTCGGAGGCGAGGGCCTCGCCGGAGAAGATGCCGACGCGCATGGCGCCGCGCTCGCGCAGGTGGCGGGTCAGGGCGCGGGTGTCGATGCCGCTGACGCCCACGACGCCCTGGTCGGCGAGCTCGTCGTCGAGGGTGCGGGTGGAGCGCCAGTTGGAGGGGACCCGGGCGGGGTCGCGGACGACGTAGCCGGCCACCCAGATCTGGTGGGACTCGCGGTCCTCCTCGTTCATGCCGGTGTTGCCGACGTGCGGCGCCGTCATGACGACCACCTGGCGGTGGTAGGACGGGTCGGTGAGGGTCTCCTGGTAGCCGGTCATGCCGGTGGAGAACACGGCCTCGCCGAAGGTCTCCCCCACGGCCCCGTAGGCGCGGCCGCGGAAGATCCGGCCGTCCTCCAGGACGAGTACTGCGGGAGACTTGGCTCCCCTGGTGGAGGTCGTCATCGTGCGCCTTCCGTCTGCTGGTGGTGCTGTGCGGTCATGTGGTTGATGGCGGCGACCCAGTCGGCGTGCTCGGCCGACCGGTCGGAGCGGAAGCCGGAGTCGATCAGCCGGTCGCCGAGCTCCCAGGTCACCACCAGCAGGCCGCCCTCGGTGAGGACCTTGCCGGCGATGCCCTTGTCGAGCCGGGCCTCGCGGAGCCGGCCCGCCGGGACGAAGAAGTCGGTGGCGCCGGGGCGGTCGACGACCAGTCCGGCGTCGGTCAGGGTGAGCTCGGCCCGGCTCCGGGTGCCCAGGCCGTGCGCCACGATGCGGTCCAGCCAGCGGCCCGCCTCGGTGGAGCCGTGGTAGCGGCCGCTCATGGTCAGCTTCGCCTCGCCCGGCTCCTCGGGCGTCTGCGGCAGCTCGGCCACGTCGCCCTGGAGGGTGGAGCGCCACTTCCAGCCCTCGCGCATCAGCCAGTAGACCAGCGCGACGAACAGGGCGAGGCCCACGACCCAGGCGATGCGGCCCGGCCAGTTGGTCACCTCGGCCGACTTGCGTTCGGCCTCGGCGGCGAGGGTCAGGAGGAAGGGGGTCGAGGTCGTCACGCGAGCTTCCCGTCGGAGTAGGTGGCCTTGCCCCGCAGCCACGTGTGGGTGACACGGCCCGGCAGCTCACGGCCCTCGTAGGGGGTGTTGCGGCTGCGGGAGGCGAAGCCCGCGGGGTCCACGTCTCCACGGTATGCGGTGTCGACCAGGGTGAGGTTCGCAGGCTCACCGACGGCCACCGGACGGCCGTGCCCCTGGGCCCGGCCGATCCGCGCGGGCGCGGCGGACATCCGGTCGGCGACGCCGGCCCAGTCCAGCAGTCCGGTCTCCACCATGGTCTCCTGCACCACGGACAGGGCGGTCTCCAGGCCGACCATGCCCATGGCGGCGGCGGCCCACTCGCAGTCCTTGTCCTCGTGCGGGTGCGGGGCGTGGTCGGTGGCGACGATGTCGATCGTGCCGTCGGCCAGCGCCTCGCGCAGCGCCATGACGTCGCGCTCGGTGCGCAGCGGCGGGTTGACCTTGTAGACCGGGTTGTAGCTGCGCACCATCTCGTCGGTGAGGAGCAGGTGGTGCGGGGTGACCTCGGCGGTGACGTCGATGCCGCGGGACTTGGCCCAGCGGACGATCTCGACGGAGCCGGCCGTGGACAGGTGGCAGATGTGGACGCGCGAGCCGACGTGCTCGGCGAGCAGGACGTCGCGGGCGATGACCGACTCCTCGGCCACCGCCGGCCAGCCGCCGAGGCCGAGCTCGGCGGAGACGACGCCCTCGTTCATCTGGGCGCCCTCGGTGAGCCGGGGCTCCTGGGCGTGCTGGGCGACGGCGCCGCCGAAGGCCTTCACGTACTCCAGGGCACGGCGCATGATCACCGCGTCGTGGACGCACTTGCCGTCGTCGGAGAAGACGGTGACGCCGGCCGCGGACTCGTGCATCGCGCCGAGCTCGGCGAGCTTCTCGCCCTCCAGACCGACGGTGACGGCGCCGATGGGCTGGACGTCGCAGTAGCCGTGCTCCTGGCCGAGGCGGTACACCTGCTCGACCACGCCGGCCGTGTCGGCGACGGGGAAGGTGTTGGCCATCGCGTACACCTGCGTGTAGCCGCCCTTGGCGGCGGCGCGGGTGCCGGTGAGGACGGTCTCGGAGTCCTCGCGGCCCGGCTCACGCAGGTGGGTGTGGAGGTCGACCAGGCCCGGCAGGAGGACCTTGCCGTCCGCCTCGATGACGACCGTGTCGTCAAAGGCGCTGCCCTCGGCGTCCAGGCCGGCGCCGACGGCGGCGATCGTGGTGCCGTCGATCAGCACGTCCTGCGGCTCGCCGCCCAGCACGCGCGCACCGCGGATCAGGGTCTTGCTCATGGGTTCTGCCTTTCCTCGGATGCGGTTCACTGGCCGGGCGTGGGCTCGTTGGCGTTGCCGCCGAGCAGGAGGTAGAGGACCGCCATCCGGGTGAAGACGCCGTTGGCGACCTGTTCGGTGACGGTGCAGCGGTCGGAGTCGGCGACCTCGGCGGTGATCTCCATGCCGCGGACCATCGGGCCGGGGTGCATGACGATGGCGTGGTCGGGCATCTTCGCCATCCGGTCGCCGTCCAGGCCGTAGCGGCGGGAGTACTCGCGCTCGGTGGGGAAGAAGGCGGCGTTCATCCGCTCGCGCTGGACGCGCAGCATCATCACCGCGTCGGCCTTCGGGAGGGCGGAGTCGAGGTCGTAGGAGACCTCGCAGGGCCAGGTCTCGACGCCGACCGGCAGCAGGGTCGGCGGGGCCACCAGGGTGACGTGCGCGCCGAGGGTGTGCAGCAGGTCGACGTTGGAGCGGGCCACCCGGCTGTGGAGGACGTCGCCGACGAGGGTGACGTGCTTGCCGGCGAGGTCCTGGCCGAGGCCGGCGTCGGGGCCGATCAGGCGGCGGCGCATGGTGAAGGCGTCCAGCAGGGCCTGGGTGGGGTGCTGGTGGGTGCCGTCACCGGCGTTGATCACCGGGGCGTCGATCCAGCCGGAGGTGGCCAGGCGGTAGGGGGCGCCGGAGGCGCTGTGGCGGATGACGACCGCGTCCACGCCCATGGCGGCCAGCGTCTGGGCGGTGTCCTTGAGGGACTCGCCCTTGGAGACGCTGGACCCCTTGGCGGCGAAGTTGATGACGTCGGCGGACAGCCGCTTCTCGGCGGCCTCGAAGGAGATCCGGGTGCGGGTGGAGTCCTCGAAGAACAGGTTGCAGACGGTGCGGCCGCGCAGGGCGGGAAGCTTCTTGACCGTGCGGTCTCCGACCCGGGCCATCTCCTCGGCGGTGTCGAGGATGTGGACGGCGTCGTCGCGGGTCAGGTCGGCGGCCGAGATGAGGTGACGCTTCATCGGGCAGGCTCCGTGGGAAGGATCATCTGGGAGATTTCGGGCAGGCGTGGACGCGCGGGCGCGCCCCGGGTGGCGGGGTCGCGTCCGTGGGTCTAGTGCCGTTCGCCCTGGGAGGCCGGCTTGGCGCCGAGCAGCACGGTGTCGCGACCGTCCTCCTCGGCGAGCTGGACCTTGACCGTCTCCCGCAGCGACGTGGGGAGGTTCTTGCCGACGTAGTCGGCGCGGATCGGCAGTTCGCGGTGACCGCGGTCGACGAGGACGGCGAGCTGGACCGCCCGCGGGCGGCCGATGTCGTTCAGCGCGTCGAGCGCGGCGCGCACGGAGCGACCGGAGAAGAGCACGTCGTCGACGAGCACGACCAGGCGGCCGTCGATCCCGTCACCGGGGATGTCGGTGCGGGCGAGGGCCCTGGGCGGCTGGAGCCGCAGGTCGTCGCGGTACATGGTGATGTCGAGGGAGCCGACGGGGATCTTCCGTCCGGTGATCTCCTCGAGCTTGTCGGCGATCCGCCGGGCGAGGTAGACGCCCCTGGTCGGGATGCCGAGCAGCACGACGTCCTCGGCGCCCTTGGCGCGTTCGACGATCTCGTGCGCGATGCGGGTCAGAACCCGCGCGATGTCCTGGGCCTCGAGCACGGCACGTGCGTCGGACCCCTGCGCCGCCGAGGCGGAGCTGTTCGTGTCCATACGAAAAGGACCCCCTTCTCCGCCTCACGGGACGGACCTTAAAGGACGTCGTGTTTACGGCCTCTACCCTAACAGGCCCCCGAACGCCCCAGCTGTCCCCCCTCCCACGCCGTGACCCGCCCCCGCTTTCACCCTTTCGGAGCAAGCGCGCGAACCGATCATCGAACCGTCGGTCCGGACCATTCCGCTTGACGGGGCAGAGTAACGCTGCGTAACCTTACAGTGAGTTACCAACCGTGCGGCACGCCGGGCGGGCGCGGCGCGATCATGGCTCCGCTCCGCCACAGACGCCCGGTCCGCACGCGCCGCCGACTGTCCGGGAGCTTTATGTCCAGCGAATACGCAAAGCAGCTCGGGGCCAAGCTCCGGGCCATCCGCACCCAGCAGGGTCTGTCCCTCCATGGCGTGGAGGAGAAGTCCCAGGGCCGCTGGAAGGCCGTCGTGGTCGGTTCCTACGAGCGCGGGGACCGCGCCGTGACCGTGCAGCGCCTCGCCGAGCTGGCGGACTTCTACGGCGTCCCCGTCCAGGAGCTGCTCCCCGGCACCACGCCGGGCGGCGCCGCCGAGCCGCCGCCGAAGCTGGTCCTCGACCTCGAGCGGCTGCAGCACGTGCCGGTGGAGAAGGCCGGCCCGCTGCAGCGCTACGCGGCGACGATCCAGTCCCAGCGCGGCGACTACAACGGCAAGGTGCTCTCGATCCGCCAGGACGACCTGCGCACCCTGGCCGTCATCTACGACCAGTCGCCCTCGGTGCTGACCGAGCAGCTGATCAGCTGGGGCGTCCTGGACGCCGACGCCCGCCGCGCGGTCGCTCACGAGGAGAGCTGACCGAACGGGCGTGCAGAAACGAAACAGCAGACCGAAGGGCCCCAGCGAGACGCTGGGGCCCTTCGGTGTTTCCGGCCGGTGCGGTGGGCGCGGCTCAGGCCTCGTCGCGCCGCAGCGACGGCTTGAGGTCCTTGAACCGGCCGAGCAGCCCGTTGACGAACGCGGGCGAGTCGTCCGTGGAGAACTCCTTGGCCAGCTGCACCGCCTCGTCCAGCACGACGGCGTCGGGCGTCTCGTCCACCCAGATCAGCTCGTAGGCGCCGAGCCGCAGGATGTTGCGGTCGACGACCGGCATCCGGTCCAGCGTCCAGTCCACGGCGTACTGGGCGATCAGCTCGTCGATACGGCGGACGTGGTCCGCGTACCCCTCGACCAGCTGCATCGTGTACTCGCTCACCGGCGGCTGCCGGGTGTCGTTCCGGGAATGCCGGACCCAGTCGGCGAGGACGGACAGGACGTCCACGCCGCGCTGGTCCGCCTCGAAGAGGATCTGGAACGCGCGCTTGCGGGCCGTATTGCGGGCAGCCACGGTTAGCTGTTCACCCGGCCGAGGTAGTCGCTGGTGCGGGTGTCGACCTTGATCTTCTCGCCCGTGGTGATGAAGAGCGGGACCTGGATCTGGTGGCCCGTCTCCAGGGTGGCCGGCTTGGTGCCACCGGTGGAGCGGTCGCCCTGGACGCCCGGCTCGGTCTCCTGGATGGTCAGCTCGACGGCGGCCGGCAGCTCCACGAAGAGCACCTCGCCCTCGTGCTGGGCCACGACGGCGGTGAAGCCCTCGATCAGGAAGTTGGCGGCGTCGCCGACGACCTTGCGGTCGATCATCAGCTGGTCGTAGGTGTCCATGTCCATGAAGACGAAGTAGTCGCCGTCCATGTACGAGAACTGCATGTCGCGCTTGTCGACGGTGGCCGTCTCGACCTTGACGCCGGCGTTGAAGGTCTTGTCGACGACCTTGCCGGAGAGCACGTTCTTGAGCTTGGTGCGCACGAAGGCCGGGCCCTTGCCGGGCTTGACGTGCTGGAACTCGACGACGGACCAGAGCTGGCCGCCTTCGAGCTTGAGCACCAGGCCGTTCTTGAGGTCGTTCGTGGAAGCCACGGTTGCGGAATCTCCTGGACTGACGTGGACGACCTGGGGAACGTGCGCGGCGGCTCGGAAGCTACAGCGCGAGCAGCTCCTTGGTCGTGATGGTGAGTAGCTCGGGTCCGCCGTCCGCCTCGGGGCGCACGACGAGCGTGTCATCGATCCGGACCCCGCCCCGACCGGGGAGGTGAACCCCCGGCTCGACGGTGACCGGCACGCAAGCGTCCAGTTTACCCATGGCCGCGGGGGCCAATTGCGGGTCCTCCGCGATTTCCAGTCCCACACCGTGTCCGGTCCGCGCCGGGAGGGCGCTGCCGTAGCCGGCGGAGGCCAGGACCTGCCGTGCGGCCCGGTCCACCTCGCGGTGCTCGACGCCCGGGGCCAGGGCCTCCCGGCCCGCCCGCTGGGCGGCGAACACCACCTCGTACAGCTCGATCTGCCAGTCCGCGGGCGTGGTGCCGATGACGAAGGTCCGCCCGATCTCGCTCCGGTAGCCGCGGTAGGCGGCCCCCATGCAGACGGAGAGGAAGTCGCCCTCCTCCACCCGCCGGTCGGTGGGCCGGTGGCCGGGCCGCCCGGCGTGCGGGCCGGTGGCCACCGAGGTGGGGAAGGCCGGCCCGTCGGCCCCGTGGTCGACCAGGCGGCGCTCCAGCTCCAGCGCGAGGTGGCGTTCGGTGCGGCCGACCAGGATCGACTCCAGCAGCTCCCCCAGCGCCTGGTCGGCGATCTCCGCGCCCGCGCGCAGGCAGGAGATCTCCTCCTCGTCCTTGACCACCCGCATCTGTTCCACGGCGACGCCGAGGTCGGTCAGCCGCAGCCGGGAGGCCACCGAGCCGATGGCCCGGTGCCGGGCCACGGTGAGGTGGTGCTCCTCCACGGCGAGCGAGTCGGCGCCCTCCTCGGCCGCCAGCCCGGCGGCGGCCACCGCCGCGTCGCCGCCCTCCGGGGAGAGGCTGCCGCCCAGCGGGCGGATCCGCAGCAGTTCGTCGGGCCGGCCGCCCTCGCGCGCCCCGGACGGCTGCTGTTCCTCCAGCGGGTGCGGGCACAGCAGCACGTCCTCGGCGCCGTCGCGCGGCGCGAGCAGGAGCGCCGCGCCGGGCGGGGCGGCCCCGGCGAGGTACCGCACGTTGGCGGGGCGGGTGACCAGCGCGGCGGCGCTGCCGGCAGCGTGGCAGCGTTCCCTCAGCCGCGCCCGACGGGCGGCGAACACCTCTGGCATGGCCCGAGCGTATGTTCCGCCGCGTTCGACCGCGTCCTGAACGCCGCCGGTCGGGGGTCAGGGGGTGGCCGTCAGCCGCTGGAGGACGGAAGCGAGTTCGCGCACGCGCGGGTGCTGGGGGCCGTGTGTGTGCGCGTACCCCTCGATCGCGTCCCGCAGCAGGGGCACGGCCTCCGCGGCGCGGTTCTGGTTGGCGAGCGTCGCGGCCAGGGAGACCTGCGTGGCGAGGGTCTCGGTGTGCCGGGGTCCGCGGGTCTGCCGCAGTCCATCGAGCACCTCGACGAGCAGCGCCTCCCCCTCGGCCACCCGGCCGAGGGAGTGGAGGACGGCGGCGAGGTTGCGCCGTGTGGTCAGCGTCTGGGGGTGACGGTCGCCGAGCTCCCGCGACCTGAGGCCGATCAGTTCCTCGTACATCGCCGCGGCCGCCTCGTGTCTGCCCTGGAAGGTCAGCACGGCGGCGAGGTTGTTGCGCACCGCCATGGCCAGACCGGTGCCGGCGGCGGTGCCCGCCGCGGCGTCCGCACCGGCTCCGGAGCCGCCCGCGTCGATGTCGGCGAGGATGGCCCGGTACATGCTCTCCGCGTCGGCAAGCCGGGCCGGTGATCCGCGCAGCGCGCCCGCCAGGACGTTCCTGGCGCTCAGCGTGGACGGGTGGGCGGCGCCCAGCGTGCGGACGCGGCGGGCCACGGTGTCCCGCATCAGCCCCTCCGCCTCCTCCCGGCGGCCGAGATCGAGCAGGATCCGCGCCAGCTGCGACGCGGTCCGCAGGGTCTCGTCGTGGTCCTGGCCGCGTAACCGCTCCCAGCCGGACAACGCCTCGCGCAGCCGCTGTTCGGCGAGCGGGAGGCTGCCGCTTTCCCGCAGCAGTCCGGCGAGGTCGTTCAAGGCCGTCAGCCTCGTCTCCTCGTCGGCGGCGCGGGCGGCGACCAGCCAGTCCAGCAGCTCGACGGCGTCGTCCCGCCGGTCGGCGCGGGCGCCCAGGCCGACCGCGTGGAGGTGGAGCGCGCGCAGCGTCTCGGGGTGGTGCAGGCCCAGCCGCTCGCGTTTGTGCTGGAAGTCGAGACCGTGGGCGTAGGTCTCGTTCACCTTCAGCGTGATGTCCATGCGCCGGACCTCGCCGGGCGGCTCGGCCACCCGGATCTCGGCCCTGCCCATGTCACCGAGGTCGACCTCGGTCACCTCGAGCCGGTCTTCCTGCGGCTCCCCCTTCCTCTGTTCCCGCTGCTCCTTCTTCCGCCAGAACGCCATGCTTCCCCCGTCTCCCGGCCGATGGCTCGGACACCGTTCATTGTCCGGCCGGCTCACCGCCCGGAACAGAGGTAGGCCGCCCACAGGGTCGGGGCCGTACCGAAGCGCTCGCGGCAGCGGAGCACGGCGTGGTGCAGCGCGGTCGCGGCGTCCTGCCCCACCCTGAGCCCC
Source organism: Streptomyces sp. NPDC056600 (assembly GCF_042792855.1). Classification (NCBI taxonomy): domain Bacteria; kingdom Bacillati; phylum Actinomycetota; class Actinomycetes; order Kitasatosporales; family Streptomycetaceae; genus Streptomyces; species Streptomyces sp. NPDC056600. Next base: position 136,267 of record NZ_JBHTVQ010000008.1, on the reverse strand, counting down.
GCGTGCAGGTCCTGCGCCACCAGCCGGGCCACGAGGTCGTTGACCTTCCAGAGCGTGCCGACGACCTGCGGGTGGCCGGCGAGCTGGAAGGCCGACACCAGGTGCAGGCTCTCGTCGGGGATCCGGTGGGCTCCGAGGGACGTCCCGCACGCGGACAGGACCGCGAGCCGGGCGCCGGACAGGTCGAGCGCGGAAACGTCGAGCAGCGACAGCGGGCCGTCGTGCATCAGCAGGTACCCGGCGGAAGGGTCTTCCGGATCGTTGACCGCGTGACAGGCGAAGTGCACCGACGCGTGCGACGTCAGGGCGGCGCGGACGGAGGCGACCGTGGCGCGCGGGCCCTCCAGCCGGGTGGCCGGCCTCATCGCGGCGACCGTGTCCACCTCCCGCTCCACGCCGCGCAGGACTCTTCCGCCGGGCGCGTCCTTGAGCCCGACGACCAGCAGGCCGTCCCCTTCGTCCCCGGCGGCCCCGACAGCCCCCCGCGGCTTCTCCCGGGCGTGCCGCAGCGCACGCAGGGTCGGTGTGTAGCTGGAGATCACCCGGTCGAGAACCGTCGCGGAACCCGGACGGCGGCCCGCAGCGTGGATCGGGAGCGACGCCAGCCGTCCCACCGGGGACCACCACACCCGCGGCCAGGCGCCGGAAGGCGGAGCGAGGTGCCCGAGTCGTCGCAGTACGGGTCCGGCCACGGCGTCCCACAGCCACGCGAGCACCTCGGTGACGACGGTTTGGGCCTCGGCCTCGCCCCGGCCCGGCCGCGTGGAGGCGTCCAGCGCGGCTCCGAAGGCGGCGGCCCGGTCCTGCACGGTGTCCGGGCCGAGACCGGGGAGCTCGACGACGGTGACTCCGGTGGGACGCACGATGAGGGCGTCACTGCGGTACCGGCTCACGTTGATCAGCACCACCGGCCCGTCCGCCGCGACGGCCAGCAGTTCGGTGTGGTCCGGCGGAGCGAGGAAGTCCTCGAACCCCGGCAGGGCCCGCGCCTGTTCCAGCAGGTCGCTCAACAGGAGGTCGCGTGCATGGCGTTCGTCGACGTCGGTGCCCACCAGATGTCCGGTGGGGGCGAGCCCGTCGAAGGCGTCCCGCAGCCGGTCGGCGAGTGACGGCGCCACGGCGCGCAGGCGGGAGAGGTCGCTGCGGCTCTCCAGGATCTGCCCGCCGAGCATGCCCCGGCCGAATTCCAGCAGCAGCACCGCCTCCTGCGGGTCGCCGGCCCACAGCGCGGCGGCCGCCGCGTCGGCGGCCAGACCGTCGAGTTCCTCCAGCATGCGCTGCTGGTCGGCGCGGGCCAGGCGGCGCGGCACCACGAGGGGCAGCAGGTCGACGGCGAGGGCGTAGGCGTCCGTGGCCTCCTGCCAGTTCCCCGCCTCGGCCTCGGCGGACGCCCAGGCGCGGGCCGCCTTGATCCGCAGCATGGACGGCGCCGACGGGTGCGCCACGGTCTCGCGGTAGGCGTGTGCGGCCGCGGCGAGCACCGCCGGGTCGCGGCCGAGCTCGTACTGGGCGTACAGGGCGTCCCCGTGGGCGGTCTGGGCCTCGGCCCGCTGGACCGAGGCCGGCGCGGTCGCCCTGACGGCGGTGCCCAGGGCCGTCACGGCCCGGCGCAGGGCCTCCGGGTCGTCGTCGGAGCGGTACTTGGACGACCACACCGTGCCCAGGTTGCCGAGCGCCGCCACGTGGTCCGGTGAGCCGTACGGCTCGAGTTCGACGACTTCGGTGAAGGCGGTGACGGCGTCCGCCAGGTCGGAGTCCAGCCCGGTGCACCGGTACCTGTCGTGGAGGAGCAGTCCCAGGAGCAGGCGGGCCATGGGCCGTGCGGTGCCCAGGCCCCGGGCGGCCTTCCCGAGCGCCACCGCCGTGTCGAGGATCGCGAGGTCCCCGGTCTGCTGCACCAGCTGGTGGACGGCGACCAGGTAGTTCTCGCAGCGGTTTCCCCACAGGCGCGCGGTGGCCGCGGTGGCGTCGAGGACCTCGCGCAGCAGCGTCACGCTCTCCCGCAGCGCGGCGACGTCGCCGGTGTCGCGTCCCCGGTCCCGTAACCCGACGGCGAGGGAGATCCTGAGATACGCCGCTTCCTCGTCCTCGGCCGGCGTGCGGGCCACCGCCTCCCGCAGGTGCGCGATGGCGTCCGCGCGTACCGATTCGTCCCCCGTGTGGTCCGCGCTGTGGAGCAGCACGGAGCCCAGGGCGCCGAGCAGCCCGGGACGGCGCGGATCGTCGGCGGGCACCGTGCGCACGCCGTCGGCCAGGGGACCGACCGCTTCCAGCAGTGCCGCGTGGTCACGGGTCAGCTGGTAGCGCACGTCGACGACCCGGCCCAGCACCTCCAGCACGGCCGGGTCACGGGGCAGCGGGGAGAGCGACTCGGCGGCCGCGTGGACGTGCGCGACGTCGCGGGTCTCCTCGCCCAGCATGGTCAGCGTCTCGGCCCTCAGCAGCTCGGCCGTGATCCGGTCCTCCCCGGTCAGCCACGGCACCGCCCGGTCCAGGCGGCGGACCGCCTCGAGCAGCGCGGTGAGGTCCTGGAACGCATGGAAGTGGGACAGCAGCACGGCGCTCAGATTGACGGACACCACGTGCCGTTCGGGGTAGGGCTCCAGGTACCGCAGGACCTGCCGCAACAGGTCGACGGCTTCCAGCAGGTCGCCGCCCTCGCCGGTGTGCCGGTACCGGTCACGCAGGCACATGGCCAGGTCGATCATCGCGTTCACCGAGCCCTGGGCGGCCTCCCGCCGATACCGTGCGATCTCGTCGTCGAAGGGTGTCGGAGGCACCCTCCAAGGCTATCCTCTGGGCAATGACAGCCGACCAACTAGCCTTCCTGTGCGGGCGTTTGGCCGATTCCCGCGATGCCGTGCAAACCTCGCCGGAGCTGCGGGCACTGGCCGAGTCCCTCGCCGCCCGGATACGCGCGGGCTGCTCACCCGAAGCGCTCGCGGACGACTTCGACGAGTTGGAGCTGCGGCTGCTGCGCGCGGGGCACGCGGCCGGGCTGAGTCCGGTGCGCTCCTACGAACGCCTGCCCGGCACGGACGACGGGCACCGGGTGCTCGAGGTGCTCACCTGCCCCACCGGCGTCTGCACCCGCGTCGAGCCGTCCACGGCGGACGAGGTGCCCTGCCTGGTGCACCGGCGGGCCATGGCGGTCACCAGGCTGCGGTCGTGAGCAAGTTCCTGGAGGTCCTGGGCGGGAAGCTGGCGGAACGCTGGCTCGGACTGCTGCTGGGGCCGAGCGTCCTGCTGGTGACCGTGGCCGCCGTCGGGACGACGCTCGGACAGCGGAACTGGCACGACACCTCCTTGCTGCTCGACCGGCTCGACCACCTCGCTGCCGAGCCCGCGCTGCGCACCGCCGGCCCGCTGGTGTTCGTCCTGGCAGGGCTCCTGGCCTGCTCGGCAGCGCTGGGGCTGTCCGCCGTGGCCCTGGGGACGCTGGTGGAACGACTGTGGCTCGCCCGTCGTCCGCGCTGCTGCGCCGAACTGCGACGACGGCGTTGGGACGCGGCCCGGCGGGACTTCGAGCGTGCCCTGGTGGAGGCGGCCAGGGCCGAGGGGACCGCTGACGCGGCGGCGGCTGCCGAGCGGGCGCGGGAGCTCAACGCACGCCGCAACCGGATCGGTCTGGTGCCGCCGGCCCATCCGTTCTGGCTCGGTGACCGCATCACCGCCGTGGACACACGGGTGTGGGAGGCCTACCGTCTCGACCTGGTCTCGGTGTGGCCGCGGATCTGGCTGATGCTGCCCGAGGACGCCCGCGCCGAGATCGGCACGGCCAGGACACGACTCGCCGCCGCGGCGAGGCTGGTGGTGTGGTCCGCCGGTTATCTGCTGGTGGGCGTCGCATGGTGGCCGGCGGCGGTGGCCGGAGTCGTCACGGCCCTGGTCGCCCGGCGGCGGGCGAGGGTCGCGGGCGTGGCGTTCGCGGAACTCGCCGAAGCCGCGGTCGATCTGCACGGCAGGGCCCTGGCGGAGAGCCTCGGCGTCGCCTGCGAGGCCAGGCTCACCAGGGAGATCGGCGCCGAGATCACCACGCTGCTGCGGAAGCACACCTGAGCGTCGCAGCGAGGCTCGTGGGTCTCCCGCGGGCGGTCCGACGTGCCGCGGGCCGCGTCGGGCGCGCCCGCGGCAGGGCCGTCACCAGACGGGTGGGCTGCTGATGGCGCGCGCCAGGACGTCGTCGAGCACCTGAGCGGTGGCGGGGACGTCCAGCTGGGAGTTGTCGATGATGGGCAGGCCCGAGCCGTACCAGCCGGCCATCCGGCCGTGGATCCGGGCGACCTCCTCGTCGGTGAGCCTCCGGTTGCCGGAGCGCTGGGCGTTGCGCTCCAGCACGACCTCCAGGCCGGGCAGCAGCACCACCGGCAGCAGGCCGGGGCCCACGTGCCGCTTCCAGCCGCCCAGGCCGACGACGGGCCGGTCCGGGAAGACGGCGTCGTCGATCACGCAGGAGATGCCGTTGGCCAGGAAGTTGCGGGCGGCGAAGCCGCAGGTGCGGCGGGCCAGGCGGTACTGGGTCTCGGACTGCTCGTTCCACCCGGTCTGCGGGTCGGCGAAGCCGGCGCGCACCCATTCGCGGACGTCGTCCAGGCTGATGTGGGCGGTGGGCGCCCTGCGGTGGCCGGCCCAGTACTTGGCCACGCTGGTCTTGCCCGCCCCGGCCGGACCGATCAGCAGCACCGCGAGGGTCGCCGTCCTGGGGTCGGGCGGCACCGGGGCCGGCGGCGCAGGGTGATGGACCCCGCCCTGGGCCAGCGGGAACCCCGGCGCGTGCACCGGGCCTCCCTGGGGCAACGGGACCTGCCCGGTCGCCTCCGGCGCCTGCCCCGCCCAGGCGGTCCGCCCGGGCCCGTGGGGCGGCGGCAGTTCGGACCCCACCGCGTGCTGCATCCCCTGCCACTCCGTCTCGTGATGGTCTCGCGTCGGTCGTGCCGACCGTACCGGCCGTCGGAACGGTACCGCCCCGCGCCGTCTGGTGGGGAACGGGCGGGGCGGTGGGAAAGTGCCCTGCGGCGACGCGGGGCCTCGCCGTCGCTACTCGGCGACCTCGCCGTAGGCGGCGAGCAGCACGGCCGGGTCCGGGCCTTCCAGCACGGTGGGCCGGGCCAGACCGTCCAGGACGATGAAGCGCAGCAGGTCGCCGCGGGACTTCTTGTCGACCTTCATGGTCTCCAGCAGCTTGGGCCACTGGTCGTACCGGTAGGTCAGCGGCAGGCCGAGGGAGCGCAGGATCTCGGTGTGCCGGTCGGCGGTGGCGTCGTCGAGCCGCCCGGCGACCCGGCCGAGCTCGGCGGCGAAGCGCATGCCGACGGCGACGGCCGCGCCGTGGCGCCACTTGTAGCGCTCGTTCTTCTCGATGGCGTGCGCCAGGGTGTGACCGTAGTTCAGGATCTCCCGCAGGCCCGACTCCTTGAGGTCGGAGGAGACCACCTCGGCCTTGACCCGGATGGCGCGCTCGATCAGCTCGGCGGTGTGCGGGCCCTCGGGGCTGCGCGCGGCCTCCGGGTCGCCCTCGATGAGGTCGAGGATGACCGGGTCGGCGATGAAGCCGGCCTTGACGATCTCGGCGAGCCCGGAGACGTAGTCGTGCACCCCGAGCGAGTCCAGCGCGGCCAGGTCGCACAGGACGCCGGCCGGCGGGTGGAAGGCGCCGACCAGGTTCTTGCCCTCGGCCGTGTTGATGCCGGTCTTGCCTCCGACGGCCGCGTCGACCATGGCGAGCACGGTGGTGGGCACGGCGATCCAGCGCACACCGCGCAGCCAGGTGGCGGCGACGAAACCGGCGAGGTCGGTGGTGGCGCCGCCGCCGACGCCGACGATGACGTCGGAGCGGGTGAAACCGGTCTGCCCCAGCGCCTTCCAGCAGTAGGCGGCGACCTCGGCGGTCTTGGCCTCCTCGGCGTTGGGCACCTGGATGGCGACGGCCTCGAATCCCTGCTCGGCCAGGTCGGCCCGCAGCGCGTCCCCGGTGCCGGCGAGGGCCTCGGGGTGGATCACGGCGACCCGCTTGGCCTTGTCGCCGACCAGGCCGCCGAGCTCGCCGAGGAGCTGCCGGCCGACCAGGACCTCGTAGGGATCGGTGCCCGCCGTCCCGGCGACCTTGATCCGGGTCACGGCCTCGCTGGTGCTCATGCTTCGTCCTCGCTCTTGCGGAGTTCGGTTGCGTCGAGGACCGCCTCGGCGACCTCTTCGGGCGTGCGCCCGTCGGTGGCGACCACCACGCGGGCGACCTCGGTGTACAGGTGGCGGCGGGCCTCCATCAGCTCACGCCACTGCTTGCGCGGGTTGACGGTGAGCAGCGGGCGGGCGACGTTCAGCCCGGTGCGCCGGACGGCCTCGTCGACGTCCATCGAGAGGTAGACGACCGGGTGCGCGGCCAGCAGGGCCCGCGAGTCGGCGTCGAGGATCGCGCCGCCGCCGAGGGCGAGGACGCCCTCGTGCTCGGCGAGCGCGGCGGCGACGGCCGCCTTCTCCAGGGCCCGGAAGTGCTCCTCGCCGTCGTCGACGAAGATCTCCGAGATCGCGCGGCCCTCGGCGGCGACGATGTCCTCGTCGGTGTCCCGGTAGCCGACGCCGAGCCGCTGGGCGAGCAGGGCGCCCACGGTGGACTTTCCGACGCCCATCGGGCCGACCAGGACCAGCCGGGGACCGGCGCCCGCCGGACCCTCCGATCCCGCCACGGCCGGGCCCTCCGGGGGTTCCGCGCTCATCGGACGGTCAGGCTGTCGAGGTACGAGCGGACGTTGCGGCGGGTCTCGGGGACGCTGTCGCCGCCGAACTTCTCCGCCACCGCGTCGGCCAGCACCAGCGCCACCATGGCCTCCGCGACGATGCCGGCCGCGGGCACGGCGCACACGTCGGAGCGCTGGTGGTGGGCCTGCGCGGCCTCGCCGGTGGTGACGTCGATGGTGCGCAGGGCGCGCGGGACGGTGGCGATGGGCTTCATCGCGGCCCGCACCCGCAGCAGCTCACCGGTGCTCAGGCCGCCCTCGGTGCCGCCGGCCCGCCCGCTGGCGCGGCGGATGCCGTCCTCGGTGGGCACGATCTCGTCGTGCGCCTGGGAGCCGGGCACGCGGGCCAGGTCGAAGCCGTCGCCGACCTCGACGCCCTTGATGGCCTGGATGCCCATCAGCGCGGCGGCCAGCCGGGCGTCCAGGCGGCGGTCCCAGTGCACGTGCGAGCCGAGGCCGACCGGCACGTCGTAGGCGAGGACCTCGACCACGCCGCCGAGGGTGTCGCCGTCCTTGTGGGCCTGGTCGATCTCGGCGACCATCCGCTTGGAGGCGTCCGCGTCGAGGCAGCGCACCGGGTCGGCGTCCAGCCTCCCGGTGTCCGCCGGGGTCGGGTACACGCCGTACGGCGCCTTGGCCGCGGCCAGTTCCACGACGTGGGAGACGATCTCGATGCCGGCCGTCTCCTTGAGGTAGGAGCGGGCGACGGCGCCGAGCGCCACGCGGGCGGCGGTCTCCCGGGCGGAGGCCCGCTCGAGGATCGGCCGGGCCTCGTCGAAGCCGTACTTCTGCATGCCGGCCAGGTCGGCGTGGCCCGGGCGCGGACGGGTCAGCGGCGCGTTGCGGGCCAGCCCGGCCAGGATCTCCGGGTCGACCGGGTCCGCGGACATGACCTGCTCCCACTTGGGCCACTCGGTGTTACCCACCATGACCGCGATCGGGGAGCCCAGGCTGAGACCGTGACGCACACCGCCGAGGAAGGTGACCTCGTCGCGCTCGAACTTCATCCGCGCGCCCCGGCCGTAACCGAGACGACGGCGGGCGAGGTGGTCGGCCACCATCTCGGTGGTGACCGGCACACCGGCCGGAAGTCCTTCCAGCGTCGCGACGAGTGCGGGTCCGTGGGACTCCCCCGCGGTCAGCCAGCGCAACCTGCTCAACGGTGCTCCTCCTGCTCGCGCCAGTGATTCGGCGACGGCGCGCCCAGGTCCTGGCCAGGCCCGCCCTGCCCCGATCCTCCCATGCCGGGGCTCGCGCCCTGCCCACCGGTCCACCGGTCGGACACGGCGTCCCACAGGAGGAGACCGCGCGGGCGGGCGTCAGCGGGCGGCGAGCGCGCGTTCCCCGGCCTCGCGCATGGCGGCCAGCGGGCCCGGGGAGCGGCCCGTCATCTGCTCGACCTGGAGGACCGCCTGGTGGACCAGGAGGTCCAGGCCGCCGACGACCGGGCCGCCGGCCGCGGACCAGCGGGCGGCCAGCGCGGTGGGCCACGGCTCGTAGAGGACGTCGAACAGGGTGCCGGGGCGAGCCGGGACGGCCTCGGCGAGGGCGTCGGTGCTGCCGGCGGGGGTGGTGGCAATGACCAGCGGGGCGTGCAGGGCCTCTGCGGCGGCGTCCCAGGGGGCGATGCGGACGTCCGCCTTCAGGCGGGCGCCCCACTCGTGCATCTCGGCGGCGCGGGCCTCGCTGCGGACGTACACCGTGATCTCGCCGTCGCAGATCCGGGTCAGCGCGGCCAGCGCGGAGGAGGCGGTGGCGCCGGCGCCGAGGACGGCGGCGGTCTCCACCTTCTCGATGCCGCGTTCGCGCAGGGCGGCGACCATCCCGGGGATGTCGGTGTTGTCGCCGACGCGGCGGCCGTCCTCGGTGAACACGACCGTGTTGACCGCCTCGACGGAGGCGGCGGTCTCGGTCACCGAGTCGAGCAGCGGGATGACCACCCGCTTGAGCGGCATGGTCAGCGAGAGCCCGGCCCACTCCTGGCCGAGGCCCTCGACGAAGCCGGGCAGGGCGGCCTCGTCGATCTCGAACCGGTCGTACGTCCAGCCGTCCAGGCCGAGGGCCGCGTAGGCGGCCCGGTGCAGCTCGGGCGAGAGGGAGTGGGCGATGGGCGAGCCGAGCACGGCGGCGCGGCGGGCCTCGTCGGTCATTGGCCTTCCTTGAGGCTTTCCTGGAACTTGCGCTCCCAGACCAGGTGCTCTTCGTAGGTCTTGGTGAAGTGCGTCTTGCCGTCCAGCGAGACGAAGAAGTACCAGCCCTTGTCGGTGGGGCTCAGCGCGCCGTTGATGGCTTCCTCACCGGGGTTGCCGATCGGGCCGGGCGGCAGACCGCGCACGTAGTGGGTGTTGTACGGGTGCGCGGTGTTGCGGAGCTCGTCCGCCGAGATGTCCAGCTCGGTCTGGTTCTTGAAGTAGTTGTACGTGGAGTCGAACTCCAGGCGGCCCGCCGTCTGGTCGTTCTGCGGGGAGAGCCGGTTGTAGACGACCTCGGCGATCTGGGTGAAGTCCTTGTGGTTGACGCCCTCGGCCTGCACGAGGCTGGCCACGGTCACGAGCTCCAGCGGGCTCTTGAGCCCGAGCTCCTTGTACTTCGTCTGGACACCGTGGTCCTCGTAGATCTCCACAGAACGCTTGATCATGTCCTTGAGGAGGTCCTCGGGCTTGGTGTCCTCGGCCGCCGGGTAGGTCGCCGGGAAGAGGAAGCCCTCGAGCGGATCCTTTATGTCCTCGTGCTCTCCGGCCCACTTGGGCAGCCCGAGCTCGTCGGCCTTCGACTTGGCGATCTTCTCCGTGGAGCCCTTGTCCAGGCCGAGCTTCTTGTCGATCGCGACGTAGATGTTGGCGTTGCGCATGCCCTCGGTGACGACGAGTCCCTTCGCCCCGCTCTTCTTCGGGTCGAGGAGCCACTCCACCGCGGACTCGGCGGACATCTCCTCCTCCAGCTGGTACGCACCGGCCTGGAGGTCGCCGCCGTTCTCGGTGAGGGCGGCGACGAAGCCGTCGACGCTCTTGACGACGCCCTTCTTCTTGAGGATCTGTCCGACCTGGGCGCCGGAGGAGCCGGGCGGGATGGTGACGGACACGACCTGCCCGTTGCCGTCCCCCGAGAAGTCCGGGGCGGCGGCGAAACGTTCCTGGTAGAGGTAGTAGCCCCCGCCGGCGACCAGCGCGCCGACCACCAGCAGGGCGATCAGGCAGCCGCCGCGGCCTCTGCGGCCCTCCTCGCGGTCGTCGCGGTCCCCGCCGCGCCCTCGCCGATCGGACCGGCCGCCACGCCCGCGGCCACCCTCCTGGCGGTCGCGCGGGGCCTCGTAGTCGTCGTCCTCGTCGTCCCGGCCGGTGAAGAAGGGGTGCTGCTCCTCCTGCGGCCCGGCGTCCCACTCGTCGCGGCCCTGGCCGTGCCCGAGGCCCTGCTGCTGGGGCCGCTGGGGCTGGTGAGGCTGCTGGGGGTAGCCGCTCTGCCCGTACCCGTCGTCGTACTGCTGCTGGTGCGCCTGCGGCTGGTGGTGCTGCTGTTGCTGCTGGGCGTAGGGGTCGTGGCCCTGGCCGTACTGCTGCTGCTGGCCGGTGCCCCAGTCGCCGCCGTACTGCTGCTGGTGCTGGTGCTGCCCGTAGCCGTCACCGGCCTGCTGGTGCTGCTGCCCGTAACCGTCGCCGTACTGCTGCTGCCCGTACGGATCGTGCTGCGGCTGGCCGTCGTAGGGGGCCTGCGGGCCCTGGGCGTGCTGCTGCCCCTGGGGGTACTGGCCCTCCCATCCGCCGTCCCCGTAGTACGGGTCACCCGGATGCCACGGTTCGGAGCCTTGGCCCCGGCCATACTCAGTCATCGATCCCCTAGAGCCGCGAAGCGGTGTCTCTGCAGGCGCCGGTCGGGCACGGAGCCGCGCCGCCTCTCGTTGTGCGACGGCATTCGAACGTGCGCCGCATCGCGCGGAACGTTACCGTACCGCGATCAGCCCGCCACCTCGACTGCTTCCCCTGGAGCAGCGCCGGACACCCGTTCGGACTCCAGCGCCTGCTGGAGGATGATCACGGCCGCGGCCTGGTCGATCACGGAGCGTCCCTTCTTGGACCGCACGCCCGAGGCGCGCAGCCCCTGGCTGGCCGTGACCGTGGTCATCCGCTCGTCGACCAGCCGCACCGGGACGGGGGCGATCCGCGCGGCGAACTCCTGCGTGAAGCCGCGCACCTTGACGGCCGCGGGGCCCTCCCCGCCCTTGAGGGAGCGGGGAAGGCCGACCACGACCTCGATCGGCTCGTACTCCTCGACGAGCTGCGCGAGGCGCCGCTGCGCCGCCGGGACGTCCCGTCCGGGAACGGTCTCCACCGGTGTGGCGAGAATCCCGTCCGGGTCGCACGAGGCGACCCCGATCCGGGCGTCCCCGACGTCGACGGCCAGCCGGCGTCCTCTGCGCATGTGATCGATTCCCTCTCCGGAGTTACTTGGCCGTGTCGGCCACGAGGCGCTCGACGGCATCCACGGCCTCGCCGATGGCGGCCGGGTTCTGGCCGCCGCCCTGGGCGACGTCGGGCTTGCCGCCACCGCCGCCGCCGAGGGTCCTGGCGGCGACCCGGACCAGGTCGCCGGCCTTGAGACCGCGGTCACGGGCGCCGTCGTTGGTGGCGATCACCGTGAGCGGCTTGCCGTTGACCGTGGTGAACAGGGCCACCACGGCGGCCCGGCCGCCCTGGATGCGGCCCCGCACGTCGAGGACCAGCTTGCGCAGGTCGTCGGCGGTGGTGCCGTCCGGCACCTGGCCGGTGACCAGGGCCACGCCGCGGACGTCCTTGGCGGACTCGGCGAGACCGGCGGCGGCCTGGAGCACCTTCTCGGCGCGGAACTTCTCGATCTCCTTCTCGGCGTCCTTCAGCTTGCCGAGCATGGCGGCGACCTTCTCCGGCAGCTCCTCCGAACGGCCCTTGAGCAGCTCGGTGAGCTGGTTGACCACCGTGTGCTCGCGGGCCAGGAAGTTGTACGCGTCGACGCCGACCAGGGCCTCGATGCGGCGCACGCCGGAGCCGATGGACGACTCGCCGAGCAGCTTCACCAGACCCAGCTGGGCGGTGCTGTGGACGTGGGTGCCGCCGCACAGCTCCTTGGAGAAGTCGCCGATGGTGACCACGCGGACCCGCTCGCCGTACTTCTCGCCGAACTCGGCGATGGCGCCCTGCTTCTTGGCCTCGTCGATGCTCATGACGTCGGCGCGCACGTCGAGGTCGCGGGAGAGCACCTCGTTGATCTTCTGCTCCACGTCGGTCATCACGGCCGTCGGGACGGCGGCCGGGGAGCCGAAGTCGAAGCGGAAGCGGCCCGGCTGGTTCTCCGAGCCGGCCTGGGCGGCCGTCGGGCCGAGGGCGTCGCGCAGGGCCTGGTGGGTGAGGTGGGTGGCCGAGTGGGCGCGGGCGATGGCGGTGCGGCGGCGGTGGTCGATGGAGGCCTCGGCCTTGGAGCCGAGGGTCACCTCGCCGACCTGGACGACGCCCTTGTGGACGTAGACGCCGGGCACCGGCTTCTGGCAGTCGCGGATCTCGATCACGGCGCCGGAGTCGGCCTTGATCCGGCCGGTGTCGCCGATCTGGCCGCCGCCCTCGGCGTAGAACGGGGTGCGGTCCAGGACGATCTCGACCTCGTCGCCCTCGCGGGCGGCCGGGGAGGAGACGCCGTCGACCAGGATGCCGACGACGGTGGACTCGCCCTCGGTGTGGGAGTAGCCGATGAACTCGGTCTCGCCGGCGGTGTCGGCGATCTCGCGGTAGGCGCCGAGCGAGGCGTGGCCGGTCTTCTTGGCCTGGGCGTCGGCCTTGGCGCGCTCCCGCTGCTCCTTCATCAGGCGGCGGAAGCCGTCCTCGTCCACCGACAGGCCCTGTTCGGCGGCCATCTCGAGGGTGAGGTCGATCGGGAAGCCCCAGGTGTCGTGGAGCAGGAACGCCTTGTCGCCGGCGAGGACCTTGCCGCCGGCGGCCTTGGTGTCGGTGACGGCGGTGTCGAGGATGTTGGTGCCGGCCTTCAGCGTCTTGAGGAAGGCGTTCTCCTCGGCGACGGCGACCTTCTCGATGCGCTCGCGGTCGGTGACCAGCTCGGGGTACTGCTGCCCCATCATGGCGATGACGACGTCGATGAGGTCCTTGACCACCGGGCCGGTGGAACCCATCAGCCGCATGTTGCGGATGGCGCGGCGCATGATGCGGCGCAGCACGTAGCCGCGGCCCTCGTTGCCGGGGGTGACGCCGTCGCCGATGAGCATCACCGAGGTGCGCATGTGGTCGGTGACCACGCGCAGCGAGACGTCGGAGGAGGGGGCGTCGCCGTAGCGGACGCCGGTCAGCTCGGTGGCCTTGTCGATGACGGCCATCGAGGTGTCGATCTCGTACATGTTCTGCACGCCCTGCAGAATCATGGCGAGCCGCTCGAGGCCGAGACCGGTGTCGATGTTCTTGCTCGGCAGGTCCCCGAGGATCTCGAAGTCGTCCTTGCCGGTGCCCTCGCCCCGCTCGAACTGCATGAAGACCAGGTTCCAGATCTCCACGTAGCGCTCGTCGTTGACGGCGGGGCCGCCCTCGACGCCGAACTCGGGGCCGCGGTCGTAGTTGATCTCGGAGCACGGGCCGCAGGGGCCGGGGACGCCCATGGACCAGAAGTTGTCCTTCTTGCCCAGGCGCTGGATCCGCTCGGCGGGCACGCCGACGACGTCGCGCCAGATCTGCTCGGCCTCGTCGTCGTCCTGGTAGACGGTGATCCAGAGCTTCTCGGGCTTCAGGCCGTAACCGCCCTTGTCCTGGGGGCTGGTGAGCAGCTCCCAGGCGAGCTTGATGGCGCCTTCCTTGAAGTAGTCGCCGAAGGAGAAGTTGCCGCACATCTGGAAGAACGTGCCGTGCCGGGTGGTCTTGCCGACCTCCTCGATGTCCGGCGTGCGCACGCACTTCTGCACGCTGGTGGCGCGCGGGTACGGCGGCTTGACCTCGCCCAGGAAGTAGGGCTTGAAGGGCACCATGCCGGCCGGGACGAGCAGCAGAGTCGGGTCGTCCGCGATGAGCGACGCCGAAGGGACGACGGTGTGCCCGCGCTCCTCGAAGAAGCTCAGCCAGCGGCGGCGGATCTCGGCCGACTCCATCAGTGGTCCTCATTCCGGTTGTACGAGTACGTGTCGACGTACTTCTCGTTGCTGCGGTGGGTGGTGCCGTGGCGGTGGTCCGCGGCGGCGATCGGCCGCGCGGTGGCGCGCCCCGGCTCCAGGGCGGCCGGGCGGGACCCGCCGTCGGCGGCGCGCAGTCCGAGCGCCTCGCCGAGTTCGGCCTCGCGCAGGGCCATGTTGTCGCGCACGTCGAGTGCGAAGTCCTTCAGCCGGTGGCCCGCCTCGAGTGCCTTGTTCGCCGCCTGCGCGGCGAGGCTCTCCGGGGTGAGCTGTTTCAGCTTGCGGTTGACCTTGGTGGTGGCCCACACGCCGGCGGCTGCGCCGGCGGAGAACCAGAAGGCTCGACGGAACATCGGTGGTTCAGTCCCTCTTCCGCTTCGTCCGGCTGGCCCGGCCCTCGGCCGGGAGGGTTCGGCCCACGATCACGGTGCGCCGGGGTTCGCGCGACGCCCCGGGTGCGGCGTCGCCCCGGCCGAGCGCGCGACGCACGCCGTAGCCGAACGCCGCGACCTTCACCAGGGGGCCGCCGAAGGTGGAGGCGACGGTCGTCGACAGCGCGGACGCGTTCGACGTGACCTCCTGGACGTCCGATGCGATGGCGTCGACCCGGTCGATCTGGGTCTGCGCGGAGCGGACGGCGTCGGAGGCGTCGGCGAGCAGCGGGACGGCCTGTTCGGTCACGTCCGCCACCAGCTTGGTCGTCGCCCTGAGCGTCTGGGCCAGTCTCGCCAGTGCGACGGCGAGGAAGGACACCAGGATGGCCCAGAAGACGGCCACCAGGATCCCGGCCACCTCTCCACCGGACACTGCGCACCCGCTCCCTGACATCGGAAAAGTCGTGCCCCGAGCCTATCGCGCCACGGGCCGCGCCCTGTACCGGATTCCTCGCGTCACGGCGGGGCGGGGCCGGGCCCGCGCGGGCGGCCGCTTCCGGGAACGGCGACGGCCCGCCGGTCGTGCCGGGGAACGGCACGGCCGGCGGGCCGAGGCGCGCGGTGCTACTACGTCTGCCGGAGGATCAGCGGGCGTAGTACTCGACGACGAGCTGCTCGTCGCAGATCACCGGGATCTCCTTGCGGTTCGGCTCGCGGTCCAGGCGGAACGCCAGGGCCTTGAGGTTCACCTGCAGGTAACGCGGGGTCTCGCCGTCGGGGGCGAAGCCACCCTCGCGGGCGACCTGGAACAGCGTCTTGTCCTTGGAGCGGTCGCGGACCTGCACGACGTCGTCCGGACGGACACGGAAGGACGGCTTGTCGACCTTCTGGCCGTTGACCTGGATGTGGCCGTGGACGACCATCTGGCGGGCCTGGTAGATCGTGCGGGCGATGCCCGAACGCAGGACCAGCGCGTCGAGACGGCGCTCGAGCTCGATGATCAGGGCCTCACCGGTCTTGCCCTGCACCTTGGAGGCACGCTCGTAGGCGCGGACGAGCTGGCGCTCGGACACGTCGTACTGCGCGCGCAGACGCTGCTTCTCGAGCAGACGGACCTTGTAGTCCGAGTTCTGCTTGCGGCCGCGACCGTGCTCACCCGGCGGGTAGGGGCGGGCCTCGAAGTACTTGACGGCCTTCGGGGTCAGCGCGATGCCGAGGGCACGCGACTTCTTGACCTTGGGGCGGGACTGGTTCGCCATGAACCAAACACCTCATATTTCTGTGTGAATACGGCTCACCAGGGTTAGGGGAGGTCGCATCCGCAGCCCGGGAAACCCGTCCGGTTCCGAGGAACCCGGCGGGCAGCCGCTCCCAGGTCTGGGCACATACGTGCAGCACGCGAGTGGCCCACCGGCCGGTGACCCCGGGCGCGTGGACCGGGGGCGGTGGTGGGCTGCTCGCGACACCTTCGACGGTGCGCGACACTCCTGGATCCCCGGGCCTCGCGGCTCGGGGTTCCGGCTGGATGTCCCGCCTGGTGCGGTCCGCCGGGGCGGACTACGGGACGCAGCACTTCCGGCAATGCTACAGGGGTCGCGGCGGTGCTCCGGACACGGGTCGTCCGGGGCCCGGAGCAGCCCGGGTCCCGAGGCCCTCGCCGGCTCTCAGGAGCGCCGGCGGCCGAGGTTCTTGCGGGTCCACTCCACGGCGTCGGCGTACCGCGCCTCGGAGCCGTGCCGGGTGGGCGTGTAGTACTCGCGGTCCTTGATGGCGTCCGGCGCGTACTGCTGGGCGGCGATGCCCTCGGGCAGGTCGTGCGGGTAGACGTAGCCCTTGGCGTGCCCCAGCTTGGCGGCGCCCTGGTAGTGCCCGTCCCGCAGGTGCGTGGGCACCGGGCCGGCCAAGCCCTTGCGGACGTCCTCCAGCGCGGCCCCGATCGCGGTCGTGGCGGCGTTGGACTTGGGTGCGAGGGCCAGCGCGATGGTGGCGTGGCTCAGGGTGAGGGCCGCCTCGGGGAAGCCGATCATGGCGACCGCCTGAGCGGCGGCGACCGCGACGGACAGGGCGTTGGGGTCGGCGAGGCCGATGTCCTCGCTGGCGGAGATCATCAGCCGGCGGGCGATGAACCGCGGGTCCTCCCCCGCGTCGATCATGCGGGCCAGGTAGTGCAGCGCGGCGTCGACGTCGGAGCCGCGGATGGACTTGATCAGCGCGCTGGCCACGTCGTAGTGCTGGTCGCCGTCCTTGTCGTAGCGGACGGCGGCGCGGGCGACGGAGTCCTCGAGGGTCTCCAGCGTGATGGCGTCCTCACCCTTGGCCAGCGCGGAGCCGGCGCCCGCCTCCAGGGCGGTCAGCGCGCGGCGGGCGTCGCCGCCGGCGATCCGCAGCAGGTGCTCCTCGGAGTCCTCCGGCAGTTCCACCGAGCCGCCGAGCCCGCGTTCGTCGCTCACCGCGCGGCGCAGCAGCCCGCGCAGGTCGTCGTCGGTGAGCGGCTCCAGGGTGAGCAGCAGGGAGCGCGAGAGCAGTGGCGAGATCACCGAGAAGTAGGGATTCTCGGTGGTCGCGGCGATCAGGGTGACCCAGCGGTTCTCCACCGCGGGGAGCAGGGAGTCCTGCTGGGCCTTGCTGAAGCGGTGGATCTCGTCGAGGAAGAGGACGGTCTCCTTGCCGAAGCCTCCGGTGGCGCGGCGGGCGCCGTCGATGACCGCCCGGACCTCCTTGACGCCGGCGGTGATGGCGGAGAGCTCCACGAACCGCTTGTCGGTGGCCTTGGAGATGACGTAGGCCAGGGTGGTCTTGCCGGTGCCGGGCGGTCCCCAGAGGATCACCGAGGAGGGCCCGGCCGGACCGGAGGCCCCCTCGCCGACGAGGCGGCGCAGCGGGGAGCCGGGCTTCAGCAGATGCCGCTGGCCGAACACCTCGTCGACCGTACGCGGACGCATCCGGACCGCCAGCGGGCTGGCGGCCGGGTCCTTCTCCTGGCGTTCTTCGGCTGCGGCGGTGAACAGGTCGGGCTCCACACAAAAACCCTAAGCCACCGCGCCGACAGCGCTGGGCCCGGAGTCCGGGCCCCGGGGGTCAGGCCCAGAGGTTGGCGCCCCAGCGGGTCACGATGAGGATCGCGATGATGCCGATGTGCAGCACCGGAAGCGCCCAGGTGAACTCGGCGAAGAAGGTGCGCAGGGGCTTGGGGGCGGGCAGGAAGCCGTGCCGGACGTTGAACGAGGTCACGTACCAGAACATGAGGATCGTCACGGTCCAGGCGAGCATGCACCACAGGCAGAGACGGTTGATCTCGTACAGCGACTGGATCATCAGCCAGGTGCAGAAGCCCACTCCGAAGAGCGTGCCGGCGTTGAAGGTGAGCCAGTACCAGCGGGGGAAGCGGGCGCCGGCGAGCACGCTCATGCCCACACAGACGACGATGCCGTAGGTGACCAGCCCCAGCAGCGGGTTGGGGAAGCCGAACGCCGCCGCCTGGTCGCTCTCCATGATGCTCTTGCAGGAGAAGATCGGGTTCAGGCTGCAGGCCGGCAGGAAGTCCGGGTCCTCGAGGATGTGGAACTTGTCCATCGTGATGATGCCGGAGGCGAAGACGCCGAGCAGACCGGTGATCACCAGCAGCAGCCCGAGGCCCCGGCTGCCGCCCTCGCGGCGCGGGCCGTCGTCGCCGGTCCTGGGCGCCGGTACGTCCACTCTCGTCATGCTGCTCATCACACCGATCCCTTGTTGTGGCAGGGGTTGAAGAAGAGGCTGGGGCACGGCCAATTGTGCCGCAGTCTGCCGCCTCCACCGTTCGACGGACATAAAAAGGGCCGCCCGGTGGTACCGACGGCCCCCGGCAGACGGGACGCTCGACCCATGAACGCACATATGGACGAACCCGCGGTCGAGGTGCGCGGGTTGCTCAAGCGTTACGGGGAGAACACGGCGGTCGACGGTCTGGACCTGATGGTCCGGCGCGGGGAGGTCTGCGGACTGCTGGGGCCCAACGGGGCCGGCAAGACCACCACGGTGGAGATCCTGCAGGGCTACCGCGACCGCGACGCGGGCGAGGTGCGGGTCCTCGGCGAGGATCCCGCCCGGGCCCCGCGGTCCTGGCGGGCGAGGGTGGGGATCGTCTGGCAGGACGAATCGGCTCCCGCGGAGTTGACGGTGCGCGAGACCGTGCGCCACTTCGCCCGCTACTACCCGCGCCCCGCCGACCCGGACGAGGTGATCGAGCTGGTGGGCCTCGCCGGGAAGACCGGCGCGCGGGTCAAGTCGCTCTCCGGCGGTCAGCGGCGCCGGCTGGACGTCGCCCTGGGCATCGTCGGCGGGCCTGAGCTGCTCCTGCTGGACGAGCCCACCACCGGTTTCGACCCGGCCGCCCGGCGGCAGTTCTGGGACATGATCCGCGCCCTGGCCGCCACCGGCACGACCATCCTGCTGACCACGCACTACATGGAGGAGGCCGAGGCGCTGGCCGACCGCGTCGCGGTGGTGCACTCCGGCCAGGTCGTCGCCGCGGGCACCCCCGAGGGGCTGCGCGCCGAGTACGGCTCCCAGGCCCTCGTCTCCTGGACCGACCCCGACGGCACGCCGCGCTCCGAACGCACCGACACGCCGACCCGCACCGTCGCCGCCCTGCTGCCGCGCTTCGACGACGAGATACCCGGGCTGACGATCACCCGCCCCACCCTCGAGGACGTCTACCTGCGGCTGACCGGACAGGAGCACGCGCGATGACCACGACCACGACCGCCCGCGCCGCGCGGGACGCCGTGAAGGCGGCCACGCCGCTGCCGGGAGCCTGGCGCGTCGGCCTGTCCCGGGGCGGCCTGGAGATCAAGCAGTTCTTCCGCGACCGGACGCAGGTGGCCTTCACCCTCGCCTTCCCGGTCGTCTTCCTGATCCTGCTGTCGTCGATCTTCGGGGAGGAGATCGAGGAGGCGAACATCAGCGTCGCCCAGCTGTTCGTGCCGTCGATGATGGGCTCGGGCCTGCTGGCCTCCAGCTTCCAGTCGCTGGGGACGTCCATCGCGCACGAGCGGGAGAATCGGTCGCTGCGGCGGCTGCGCGGCACGCCGATGCCGCCGGCCGCGTACTTCCTCGGCAAGGTGTGGCTGGTGCTGCTCACCGGCGTGGTGGAGACCGCGCTGCTGCTCGTGGTGGGCGTCGTGGGCTACGGACTGGAGATCCCCACCGATCCGGTGCGGCTGTTCCACCTGCTGTGGATCATGCTGCTCGGGATGAGCGCGGGCGCGCTGCTGGGTGTGGCCATCAGTTCCGTGCCGCGGACCGGGGCGGGCGCGAGCGCCGTCGTCATCCTGCCGTTCACGATCCTGCAGTTCGTCTCCGGCGTCTACATCCCGATCAGCTCGCTGCCCGACTGGATGATCCAGGTGGGCTCCCTCTTCCCGCTGAAATGGATGTGCCAGGGGCTGCGCGGGGTGTTCCTGCCCGACGCCGCCAAGGTCCTGGAACCCGCGGGCGACTGGGAGTTCGGGCGGGTGGTCCTGGTCCTGGCCGCCTGGTGCGTGGGCGGACTGCTGCTCTGCCTGACCACCTTCCGGTGGAAGTCCAGGACCGACGGGTGAGCGGCGCGCTGCCGGCGGTACGGGGCGGCGTGCCCTGGGTGGGCAGCTCCCGCTTCTGGCGGGTCTACCACGCGGTGGTGTGGGCGGTCACGCTCGCCCTGGTGCTGGTCGGCGGTCCGCTGACCGGGGTGGCCCGGCCGCTCGCGGCCGGGCTGCTGGCCCTCGCCCTGCCCTGGTACCTGCTGCTGGGCCACCGGGTGCTGGAGGACGAGGGCGCCGACGGACGGCGGTCCCTGGTCTACTTCGTCGGCCTGCTGGCGCTGTTCCTGCCGGCCGCCACCCTCAACGGCGAGGCGCGCACCCTGGCCTTCGCGCTGATCCCGCAGTGCTTCACCGCCCTGCCGCTGCCCCGGGCGGCGGTGGCGGCGGCCCTGATCAGCCTGGTGCCGGTGACGGGCTGGGCGCTGACCTCCCGGCCCACCCCTTCCACGCTCTACCACAGCGGCGGGGCCGCCCTGGCGACCCTGGTCTTCTCGATCACGTTCGGGGCGTGGATCGTGCGGATCGTCACGCAGAGCAGGGAGCGGGCCGAGCTGATCGCGGAGCTGGAGGCGAGCCGGAGCGAGGCGGCCCGGCTGTCCGCCGCACACGGGGCCCTCGCGGAGCGGGAACGTTTCGCCCGGGAGATCCACGACACCCTCGCCCAGGGGTTCACCAGCCTGCTGATGCTCACCCAGGCGGTGGAGGCGGAACTGGACGACGACCCGGCCCAGGCCCGCCGCCACCTGGAGCTGATGGCCCGCACCGCGCGGGAGAACCTGGCCGAGGCCCGGGCGCTGGTCGCCGGGGGCACGCCGGCCGGACTGGACGGGGCCTCCCTGGCGGACGCCCTGCGCAGGCTCGCGGAGCGGCACGGCGCGGTGCTCGAACTCTCCGGCGCGGTGCGCGCGCTGCCCGCCGGCGTCGAGGTGGTGGCGCTGCGGGCCTGCCAGGAGGCGCTGGCCAACGCGGCCAAGCACGGCGGGGAGGGTACGCGGTGCTCGGTGACCGTCGACTACCGGGACAAGGAGGTCGTCCTGCGGGTCACCGACGACGGCCGGGGCTTCGACCCGCGGGAGCCCACCACCGGGTACGGTCTGGCCGGCATGCGGGCGCGGGCCGCGGAGGTGGGCGGGACCGTGCGGGTCGTCAGCGGCACCGGGCGGGGCACGGACGTCGCCGTCCTGCTGCCCGCGCCCGACGAGGAAGGGGAGGACTGCCGGTGATCCGGATACTGCTCGCCGACGACCACCCGGTGGTCCGCGAGGGGCTGCGCGCCATGCTGAACGCGGAGCCGGGCCTGGAGGTGGTGGGCGACGCCTCCAGCGGTCCCCGGGCCGAGGCGCTGGCCGCGGAGCTGGCGCCGGACATCGTGCTGATGGACCTGCGGATGCCCGGCGGGGACGGCGTGGAGTCCATCGAGCGGATGGCGGCAGCGGGGCTGTCCTGCCGGGTGGTGGTGCTCACCACCTACGAGACCGACCGGGACATCCTGCGGGCGGTGGAGGCGGGCGCGGCGGGTTACCTGCTCAAGGACCTCCCCCGCGGGGAGCTGGCCGAGGCGATCCGCCGGGCTGCGCGCGGGGAGACGGTGCTCGCGCCCTCGGTGGCGGCGCGGCTGGTGGACCGGCTGCGCGGTCAGCCGGCGCGGCCCCGGCTGTCCGCCCGCGAGACGGCGGTCCTCGCGCTGGTGGCCGAGGGGTGCACCAACGCGGAGATCGGGCGGCGCCTGCACATCGGCGAGTCCACGGTGAAGACCCATCTGCTGCGGGCCTTCGCCAAGCTCGAGGTGGACGACCGCACGGCGGCGGTCACCACCGCCCGGCGGTGGGGTCTGCTCCCGGACTGACGCCGCGCCCGCCCGGTACCCGCCGGGGGCGGACACGGACCGGGGGGCCCGCGCACATCCGTGCGGGCCCCCGGTTCCGTCGACGCGGTCCGTGGCGGGTTCAGCCGAGCCGCGACTGGAGCTCGGCGATGATCTCGCCGACGCCGACCGCCGTCTGCTCCCCGGACTCCATGTCCTTCAGCTGGACGACGCCCTCGGCGAGGTCCCGCTCGCCCGCGACGATCGTGAAGCGCGCCCCGGAGCGGTGCGCGCTCTTCATGGCGCTCTTGAGCCCCTTGCCGCCGAAGCAGAAGTCCGCCGCGACGCCCACCTTGCGCAGCTCGGTGACCTTCGCGAACAGCAGGCGCCGCGCCTCCTCGCCCATCGGCACGGCGAAGACGCTGGTGGTGGCGGGCAGGTCCAGCTCCACGCCCTCGGCCTCCAGGGCGAGCACCGTGCGGTCGACGCCGAGCGCCCAGCCCACGGACGGCAGCGCCGGGCCGCCGATCATCTCGGAGAGGCCGTCGTAACGGCCGCCGCCGCCCACCGCGGACTGCGAGCCGAGGCCGTCGTGGACGAACTCGAAGGTGGTGCGGGTGTAGTAGTCCAGGCCGCGCACCAGCTTGGGGTCGTCCTCGAAGACGACGCCCGCGGCCGTGATCAGCTCGCGGACCTCCTCGTGGTAGGCCTTGCAGGCCTCGCACAGGTGGTCCTTGAGCAGCGGCGCGTCGACGAGCTGCTTCTGCACGTCGGCCCGCTTGTCGTCCAGGACGCGCAGCGGGTTGCTCTCGGCGCGGCGCAGCGTCTCCTCGTCGAGGTCCAGGCCGCGCAGGAAGTCCTGCAGGGCGGCCCGGTAGGCGGGGCGGCACTCCTTGTCGCCGAGGCTGTTGAGCAGGATGCGGAAGTTCCGCAGGCCCAGCGAGCGGTACGCCTGGTCGGCGAGGATGATCAGCTCGGCGTCCAGCGCCGGGTCCTCCGCGCCGATCGCCTCGGCGCCGACCTGCGAGAAGTGGCGGTAGCGGCCCTTCTGGGGGCGCTCGTAGCGGTAGTAGGAGCCCGAGTACCAGAGCTTCACCGGGAGGTTGCCGGCCTTGTGGAGGTTGGCCTCCAGCGCGGCGCGCAGCACCGAGGCGGTGCCCTCGGGGCGCAGCGCGAGCTCGCTGCCGCCCTTGGTGGTGAGGGTGTACATCTCCTTGGTGACGATGTCGGTGGACTCGCCGACGCCGCGGGCGAACAGCTCGACGTCCTCGAAGCCGGGCGTCTCGATGTAGCCGTAGCCGGAGTTGCGCAGCGGGGCCGAGATCGCGTCGCGGACCGCCAGGAAGCGGGCGGAGTTCGGCGGGATCAGGTCGTAGGTGCCCTTGGGGGCCTTGAAAGTGCTCACGGGTGTTCTCTCGTCACATTCCTCGTCGGGGGGCCCTCAGGCCCTCCTGGCCGGCGGCCACCTGCCGCAGGTAGGGGTTGGTGGCGCGCTCCTGGCCGATGGTCGTCTGGGGGCCGTGGCCGGACAGGACGACGGTGGTGTCGTCCAGCGGCAGGCACACGCGGGACAGCGACGCGAGCATGTCGTCCATGTCGCCGCCCGGCAGGTCGGTCCGTCCGACGGAGCCGGCGAACAGCAGATCCCCGGAGAAGAACACGGACGGCACGTCCGCGCTCTCGGGCATCCTGAAGGTCACCGACCCCTTGGTATGGCCGGGTGCGTGCGCGACGGAGAACTCGAGGCCGGCGAGTTCCAGCGCGGAGCCGTCGGTCAGCTCCTTGACGTCGTCGGGCTCCCCGACGGTCAGCTCACCCATGAGCGGCATGCCGATGGACCGGCCGAGCGCCTTCTCGGGGTCGCTCATCATGTACCGGTCCGCCGGGTGGATCCAGGCGGGCACGTCGTGCGCGCCGCACACCGGGACCACCGAGGCGACGTGGTCGATGTGTCCATGGGTGAGGACGACCGCGACGGGCTTGAGCCGATGCTTCCTGAGCGTCTCCTCGACTCCCTGGGCGGCCTGGTGGCCGGGGTCGATGATCACGCATTCCTCGCCGGCACCGGGGGCGACGAGATAACAGTTCGTCCCCCAGGCACCGGCCGGGAACCCGGCAATGAGCACGATCGTCCCTCGTTGTGTCGATACGGGCGGCGGCTATCCGGCCAACCCTGGCACCGGCAGCCTACCGGCGCTGCCGAATCATCGGCGAACCCATATACGGTACGGGGCACACGTACGCGGTCGGCTCAGGAGGCTCACGCGGCCCGGTCGACGCACGATTCGCACGAGGAGTGAGACCCGGTGGTCAGCCAGGAACAGCGGCGGCGTCAGCTCGCCCGGGAGAAGTTCTTGCGCCAGCAGCAGCGGCGCACCGAGACCCGCCGCAAGGCGCGCATTCGGAACGCGGTGGTCGCGTCGGTCCTCGGCGTGGTCCTGGTCGGCAGCGTCGCGCTGTACACCACGGGCACCCTGCGCGAGGACGGCGAGAACACGGCGGCGAGCGCGGACGCCTCGCCGAGCGCGGAGCCGAGCAAGGCGCCCGACCCCTGCGAGAAGCCCGCGGCGGGCAAGGTCGAGGAGATGACCTTCAAGGAGGAGCCGAAGCTCGACCTGGACAAGTCGGCGAAGTACACGATGACGCTGGACACCACGTGCGGCGACATCCCGGTCGCGCTGGACGCCGCGGGCGCGCCGCACACCGTGAACTCCTTCAAGTTCCTGGCCGGCAAGGGCTACTTCGACCACACGAAGTGCCACCGCCTGACGACCCAGGGCATCTACGTGCTGCAGTGCGGCGACCCGACGGCCTCCGGCTCCGGCGGCCCGGGCTACGAACTCAAGGACGAGAACCTGAAGTCGGACGTCCTGAAGAAGAACACGTACCCGACGGGCACGGTCGCCATGGCCAACGCCGGTCCCAACACCAACGGCAGCCAGTTCTTCCTGGTCTACAAGGACAGCCCGCTGCCGCCGAACTACACACCCTTCGGCAAGCTCGACGCGAAGGGCCTGGCCGTCCTGGACAAGATCGCCAAGGCTGGTGAGAGCACCGGTGCGGGGGACGGCGCCCCCAACGCGACGGTGGTCATCGAGAAGGCGACCGTCACCGCGTCCTGATGTCAGCGGCCTGTCTGCCGTGACCACCGCGTGGGCCGATATTCGGTCGCGCGGAATGCGGACAGGCCACCCGCCGGTCGCCTATGTTGACCGGTGACGAAACTGTGGAGGATGCCCGGGGCCACGAAACACCCCGCGGCATCATGTGGAGGAGGCGCTGTGAGCAGCGACCCGTGGGGCCGCGTCGACGAGACGGGGACCGTGTACGTGCGTACGGCCGACGGCGAGAGGGTGGTCGGCTCCTGGCAGGCCGGCTCCCCCGACGAGGCGTTGGCCTACTTCGAGCGCAAGTACGAGGGCCTGGTTGTCGAGATCGGCCTCCTCGAGCGGAGGGTGAGGACCACCGACCTCGCCGCGAAGGACGCCCTGGCCGCCGTGGAGCACCTGCGCGAGCAGGTCGACGCCCATCACGCGGTGGGCGACCTGGACGCGCTGCGGGCGCGTCTGGACAAGCTCGTGGCGACGGTCGACTCGCGTCGGGAGGAGCGCAAGGCTCAGCGGGCCAAGCAGTCCGAGGAGGCGCGTCAGGCCAAGGAGGCGCTGGTCGCCGAGGCCGAGGAGCTGGCGCAGTCCGAGCAGTGGCGGTCGGCCGGCGAGCGGCTGCGCGCGCTGGTGGACACCTGGAAGGGGCTGCCGCGGCTGGACCGCAAGTCCGACGACGAGCTGTGGCACCGCTTCTCGCACGCCCGCAGCGCGTTCTCCAAGCGCCGCAAGGCCCACTTCGCGCAGCTGGACGCGCAGCGCGAGGACGCCCGTAAGGTCAAGGAGCGCCTGGTCGCCGAGGCCGAGTCGCTGTCCGGGTCGACCGACTGGGGTCCGACGGCGGCTCGTTACCGCGAGCTGATGACCGAGTGGAAGGCCGCGGGCCGCGCCCAGCGCGAGCACGAGGACGAGCTGTGGAACCGCTTCCGCGGCGCCCAGGACGTCTTCTTCGCCGCCCGCGGCTCGGTCTTCGCCGAGCGGGACGCCGAGCAGGCGGAGAACCTGAAGCTGAAGGAGGAGCTGGCCGAGGAGGCCGAGCGGATCCTCCCGGTCACCGACCTCAAGTCGGCGCGTGCCGCCTTCCGTTCGGTCAACGAGCGGTGGGAGGCCATCGGTCACGTCCCGCGGGACGCGCGGCCGAAGGTCGAGGGCCGGATGCACGCGGTGGAGCGGGCGATCCAGGAGGCCGAGGAGGCCGAGTGGCGCCGCACCAACCCGGAGGCGCGGGCGCGTGCCGCGGGTCTGACCGGTCAGCTGCAGGCCGCCGTGGACAAGCTCGAGGGCCAGATCGAGCAGGCGCGCGCGCAGGGCAACACCGCCCGGGCGGAGAAGCTCGAGCGTGAGTTGGAGGGCCGTCGGGCTCTGCTGGACCAGGCCCTGAAGGGTCTCCAGGAGTTCGGCGGCTGACCGTCGCCCGACTGCTCCGAAGCCCCCGGCCGCCGTGCGGCCGGGGGCTTCGCCGTGCGGCCCCCGTGGGAAGGGCCCGCGGTGGGGTCAGCGGGTCTGCCGGGCCGAGGTGACGCGGTAGACGTCGTAGACGCCCTCCACGCCCCGTACGGCCTTCAGGACGTGGCCCAGGTGCTTGGGGTCGCCCATCTCGAAGGTGAACCGCGAGGTGGCCACCCGGTCGCGCGAGGTCTGCACGGCGGCCGACAGGATGTTGACGTGCTGGTCGGACAGGACGCGGGTCACGTCGGACAGGAGCCGGGAGCGGTCCAGTGCCTCGACCTGGATGGCGACCAGGAACACCGAGGACTGGGTGGGCGCCCACTCCACCTCGAGCATCCGCTCGGGCTCGCGGGAGAGCGAGTCGACGTTGACGCAGTCGGTGCGGTGCACCGAGACCCCGCTGCCACGGGTCACGAAGCCGATGATCGGGTCGCCGGGCACCGGCGTGCAGCACCGGGCCAGCTTGACCCACACGTCGTCGACGCCCTTGACGACCACGCCCGGGTCGGCGCTGGAGCGCCGCTTGCGGGTGCGGGCCGGCGGGATGCTCTCGTCGACCTCCTCGCTGGCCGCCTCCTCGCCGCCCATCGCCTGGACCAGCTTCTGCACGACGTTCTGCGCGGCCACGTGGCCCTCGCCGATCGCGGCGTACAGCGAGGAGATGTCCGGGTAGCGCATCTCGTGCGCGATGGTGACCAGGGAGTCGCCGGTGAGGATCCGCTGGATCGGCAGGTTCTGCTTGCGCATGGCCCGCGCGATGGCGTCCTTGCCGTGCTCGATCGCCTCGTCGCGGCGCTCCTTGGAGAACCAGGCGCGGATCTTGTTGCGGGCGCGCGGCGACTTGACGAAGCCGAGCCAGTCCCGCGAGGGGCCGGCGTTGTCGGCCTTGGAGGTGAAGACCTCCACCGTGTCGCCGTTGTCCAGGGTCGACTCCAGCGGCACCAGGCGGCCGTTGACGCGGGCGCCGATGGTGCGGTCGCCGACCTCGGTGTGGACGGCGTAGGCGAAGTCGACCGGCGTCGCCCCGGCGGGCAGCGCTATCACGTCGCCCTTGGGGGTGAAGACGAAGACCTCGTTGCGGGAGAGGTCGAAGCGCAGCGAGTCGAGGAACTCGCCGGGGTCCTCGGTCTCCTTCTGCCAGTCGAGGAGCTGACGCAGCCACGCCATGTCGTTGACCGCGTCCTTGTCCTTGCCGGACCCGCCGGAGCGCGGGGCGTCGGTGCGGACCTTGGAGGCGCCGGCCACGGCCTCCTGCTTGTACTTCCAGTGCGCGGCGATGCCGTACTCGGCGCGGCGGTGCATGTCGAAGGTGCGGATCTGCAGCTCGACCGGCTTGCCGCCGGGACCGATCACCGTCGTGTGCAGCGACTGGTACATGTTGAACTTGGGCATCGCGATGTAGTCCTTGAACCGGCCGGGGACCGGGTTCCATCGCGCGTGCACCGTGCCGAGGGCCGCGTAGCAGTCGCGGACCGTGTCCACCAGGACGCGGATGCCCACCAGGTCGTAGATCTCCGCGAAGTCGCGGCCGCGGACGATCATCTTCTGGTAGACGCTGTAGTAGTGCTTGGGGCGCCCGGTGACGGTCGCCTTGATGCGGGCGGCCCGCAGGTCGGCCTGGACCTCGTCGATGACCGTGGCGAGGTACTCGTCGCGCTTGGGGGCGCGCTCGGCGACCAGGCGGACGATCTCGTCGTACATCTTGGGGTAGAGGATCGCGAAGGCGAGGTCCTCCAGTTCCCACTTGATGGTGTTCATGCCCAGCCGGTGGGCCAGCGGGGCGTAGATCTCGAGGGTCTCGCGGGCCTTCTTCTCCTGCTTCTCCCGCTTGAGGTAGCGCATGGTGCGCATGTTGTGCAGGCGGTCCGCGAGCTTGATCACCAGGACCCGGGGGTCCTTGGCCATCGCGACGACCATCTTGCGCACCGTCTCGGCCTGCGCGGCCTCGCCGAACTTGACCTTGTCCAGCTTGGTCACGCCGTCGACCAGCAGGGCGACGGTGTCGCCGAAGTCCTGGCGCAGCTGCTCCAGGCCGTACTCGGTGTCCTCGACGGTGTCGTGGAGCAGCCCGGCCATCAGCGTCGCCGGGTCCATGCCGAGCTCGGCGAGGATGGTGGTGACCGCGAGCGGGTGGGTGATGTACGGGTCGCCGCTCTTGCGCTTCTGGCCGCGGTGCCAGCGCTCGGCGACCTGGTAGGCCTTCTCGATCTGGCGGAGCGTGGACGACTCGATCTTCGGGTCGTTGCCGCGCACTATCCGCAGCAGGGGCTCCAGGACCGGGTTGTACGCGCTGGAGCGCTGCACGCCGAGGCGGGCGAGGCGGGCCCGGACGCGGCTGGAGGAGCCGGACCGCGCGGCGGCGCCGCTCGCGGCGGCGCCGGCCGGTCCGGTGGTGCGGGTCGAGGGCCGGGGGCGCGCCTCCTCGGCCGGCGCGGCGGCCGTCCGTTCCTGGGCGCGGGCGGGCGCCGCCGGGGCGGCGGGCTCCTCGCGGATGTCCTGCGCGTCCGTGTCCGGCGCTGGGGTCGCCGCGTCGTCCTTCGCCCGCTCGGGCTGGGCGGCGGTCAGTGACTGGGCCTCGTCTGGCAAGAGGACTCCTCGGGCGCGGTCCGGGTCACCCGGTCGGGCCCCGGAGATCCCATGGTAGCGAGCGTTCCCCCTCCGACGCCCGTCAGCCTGCCCGGCGGCCGGTTTCCCGGGACGGGGCGGCTCCGGGGAGGGGAAGAGCCGGACCCCGGGCACGAGGGCCCGGGGTCCGGCTCTGGTGGAGCTGTGCGGCTGGGTGGAGCCGAGAGGTCAGACGACGAGCAGCGCCGCGAGCGGAGCGCCGCCCAGAGCCGGCTCCACGCGGGCACGCCCGCGCAGGAAGGCGAGCTCCATGAGGACCGCGAGACCCGCGACCTCGGCTCCCGCCCTGCGCACCAGCTGCAGGGACGCCTCCGCCGTACCGCCGGTGGCGAGCACGTCGTCGACGACCAGCACCCGGTCCTCGGGGACCAGGTCCTCCGCGTGCACCTCGATCTCCGCCGATCCGTACTCCAGGTCGTACGCCTGGCTCAGCGTCGCGCCGGGCAGCTTGCCGGCCTTGCGGACCGGGATGAACCCGATCCCGGCCCGCACCGCCGCCGGCGCGCCGAGGATGAAGCCGCGGGCCTCCAGGCCCACGATCTTCGTCGCCCCGGTGCGCACCGCGATGTCCGCCAGCGCGTCGGTGAGCGCGCCGAAGGCGGCGGGGTCCGCGAGCAGCGGCGTGATGTCCTTGAACCTCACGCCGGGCTCGGGGTAGTCCTCGACCTCGCGGATGCGGCTGAGCAGCAGCGCCTGGATGTCGGTCACGGCGTCATCGCCTCCTTCCGGAGGCACGGCCGCTGCGGCCGGCCCGCGGGCCCACCACGGCGGGGCCGGAGCCCTCCGGGTCGTCCGTGGTCCCGGCGCCCACGCCGGTCACCGCGGTGGCGCCCTCGCCGGCCTGAGCCCGCTTGGCGAGCACCCGGCGCCGCAGCGCCTTCATCTGCGGCTCGGTCTCCTTGAGGTCGGCGACCAGCGGCGTGGCGATGAAGATCGACGAGTAGGCGCCGGCCGCGAGACCGACGAAGAGCGACAGCGAGATGTCGTTCAGCATGCCGGCGCCCAGGACGCCGCCACCGATGAACAGCAGGCCCGCCACCGGCAGCAGCGCCACCACGGTGGTGTTGATGGAGCGGACCAGGGTGCCGTTGATCGAGCGGTTGGCCACGTCCCGGTACGTCCAGCGGGTCTGCTTGGTGAGGTCCTTGGTCTGCTCCTTGAGGCTGTCGAAGACGACGACCGTGTCGTAGAGCGAGTAACCGAGGATGGTCAGCAGACCGATCACGGTGCCCGGGGTGACCTCGAATCCCACCAGGGCGTAGACGCCGACCGTGATGGTGATGTCGTGGATCAGGGCGACCAGCGCGGCCACCGCCATCCGCCACTCGAAGGCGATGGCGAGGTAGATGACCACCAGGACCATGAAGATCGCCAGGCCCTGCCAGGCCTTGGCGGCGATCTGCTCACCCCAGCTGGGGCCGACCAGCTCGGCGTTGATCTGCTCGGGGTCGACCTTCAGCTTGTCGGCGAGCTCGGTCTTGATCGCGTCGGACTTCTGGGTGTCGATGCCCGCGACCTGGATGCGCATGCCGCCGGTGCCCAGTCCCTGGACGATCGCGTCGTGGCCGGAGGCGTCCTCGGCGTACGACTCGGCCTGGGAGACCGAGACGCTCGTCTTCGGGGTCGTGAAGACGGCGCCGCCCTGGAACTCGATGCCCATGTGCAGGCCGGGCTTGAACAGGCCGAAGACGGCGAGGACCGTGATCAGGATCGAGACGCCGTACCAGATCTTGCGCTTGCCGACGAAGTCGTAGCCGACCTCGCCGCGGTGGAGCCGGGCGCCGAGGGTGCCGAGTTTCGACATCTCAGGCCTCCTTGGGTTCGACGAGGGCGGAGGAGGAGGGACGACGCGTGCGGCGCAGCGGGGGCTGCACGCCCAGGCGCTTCGGGTCCAGGCCGGACCAGCTGTTGCCGCTGGAGAAGAACTTGGTGCGGGCGAGCAGCGTCATCAGCGGCTTGGTGAAGAGGAACACCACGACCACGTCGAGCAGGGTGGTCAGACCGAGGGTGAACGCGAAGCCCTGGACCTTGCCGACGGTGACCACGAAGAGGACCGCGGCGGCGAGGAACGACACGAAGTCGGAGACCAGGATGGTGCGCCGGGCGCGCGGCCAGGCGCGCTCCACGGCCGGGCGCAGCGTGCGTCCGTCGCGGATCTCGTCGCGGATGCGCTCGAAGTACACGATGAACGAGTCCGCGGTGATGCCGATGGCCACGATGGCGCCGCAGACGGCCGGCAGGTTCAGCGCGAAGCCGATGCCGGGGCCGAGCAGCGACATGATCGAGTAGGTCAGCGCCGCCGAGACCAGCAGCGAGACGATCGCGATCAGCGACAGGCCGCGGTAGTAGACCAGCAGGTAGATCACGACCAGGGCGAGGCCGATGGCGCCCGCGATCAGACCCGCATCCAGCTGCTCGCCGCCGAGGGCCGGGGTCACCGTGGTGACGCTGTCCTCCTCGAAGGTCAGCGGGAGGGCGCCGTAGGACAGCATGTTCGCCAGCGCCTGGGCCTCCTCCTGGCCGAAGCTGCCGGAGATCTCGGCGTTGCCGCCGGTCAGCGCCTCGCTGACGCGCGGGTCGGAGACGACCTCGCCGTCGAGCACGATGGCGAACTGGTTCATCGGCGGGGCCTGGGTGGCCAGCTGGCCGGTGATGTCGCCGAACTTCTTGCGGCCCTCGGAGGTGAACTCCATGGTGACGGTCCAGCCGGCGCCGGTCTGGGTGTTCAGGACGGCCTGGGCGTCGTCGACGTCGGTGCCGTCGACCTCGGCGGGGCCGAGGATGTACTTCTGCCACGGGCCGTCGCCGTTGCGGCCGCAGGCGACCGTGGCGTCCTCGGGCTTGCTGTCCTTGCCGGCGGTGGCGCGCTGCTTGGGGTCGCTGCAGTCGAGCTTGGCGTAGGCGGCCTGCACCTTCGCGTCGACCGGCGGGGCGGTCTGCGCGGGCGCGGGGCTCTCCGCCGGGGCCTCGGTGGCGCCGGTGGCGTCCGGGGAGGGGGTGGCGGTGGCTGCCTTGAGGCCCTCGGTCAGCGCACGGCCCTGGGGCGAGGCGGAGGCCTTCGCGGACGGGTCGGAGGCTTCGGGGGCGGAGGGCGACGCGCTGTTCTTGCCCGTGGGGTCGGCCGACGGGGAGGCCCCGTCGGTGGCGCCCGGCGTCGGGACCGCGGCCTCGCCGCCGGAGACCTCCAGCTGCACCACGGGACGGAAGTACAGCTTGGCGGTGGTGCCGACCTGGTCCCGGGCCTGCTGCGAGTTGGTGCCCTTGGGGACGTTGACGATGATGTTCTTGTCGCCCTGGGTCTGGACCTCGGCCTCGGAGACGCCCAGGCCGTTGACCCGGCGCTCCATGATGTCGACCGCCGTGGCCATGTTCGTCGGGTTGATCGCCGACTCCTGGCCCTTCTCGGCGACCGCGCGCAGCGTGATGCTGGTGCCGCCGGCCAGGTCGATACCGAGACGCGGGGTGGTGTGGCCGGAGACGAACATGCCTCCGGTGAGCGCCACCAGGGCGATCAGGATCAGGGCGAGGGCGCGTCCCGGCTTGCCCGGCGCGTTCGCGCTGCGGCCCTTCTTAGGTGCTGCCACCTTCTCGTACTCCCTCTCGGGCCGCCGCGCGCACCTGTGCGGTCTGCGGACGGCCATGACAAGTTCGGACCCCGTACGGAACGCTGGTGTTCCCCCCCGGGGTGCGCGGGGTTCGACCGGTCACCCCCCACGCCGGAGCGTGCCTACTTGGCGTCGGACTCGCCGTCGGTCTTCTTCGGCTCGTCCTCGGCCTTCTTGCCCAGGTCCACGACCTGGTCGTCGGCGACGGCACGGGTGTCCGCGTCGGCGTCCTCGTCGGTGAGGGAGGAGGCGTCGTCGGGGACGACGTCGTCCTTCAGCTCGGCCTCGATGCCGTGCACGATGCGGTTGTACTCCTCATCGGTCAGGACGGCGCCGATGGAGTTCTTCGCGAAGAGCAGCTCCACGCCGGGACCCGCGTCGAGCAGGACCGTCTCGTCGCTGACCTCCTTGACCGTGGCGTACATGCCCCCGATCGTCCGGACGCCGGTACCGGGCTGCATCTGATTCCGCATGTCGGCGGCCTGCTGCTGCTTCTTCTTGGCCGAGCGGGTCATCAGGAACATGGCCCCGATAAGAATGATGAACGGGAAAAGGGTCAAGATATCCACGGGACGGAGATTTCCTTCGCACGACCGCGATCGTGAGCGGCCTGTTGACGGGGGTGGGGTGGGCGCCGCCCACAGGGGCGGCATCGGCGGAGTCTAAGCGAGCCCGCGCGCATGGAACAACGCCCAGCATGTCACCGGGGTTCCTTCCGTAGCGAGCTTTACCTCCCGTCACACGCCCCTCACGCCCCGAACAGGTCGCCTTGTCCGTTCCCTGCCGTCCTGCCAGCGGCGCCGGGCGGGGTGAGTCCCAGGTGGGCCCAGGCCGCGGGAGTGGCGATCCGGCCGCGGGGCGTGCGGGCCAGCAGGCCCTCCCGGACCAGGAACGGCTCGGCGACCTCCTCGACCGTCTCGCGCTCCTCCCCCACCGCGACGGCCAGCGTCGACAGGCCCACCGGGCCGCCGCCGAACAGCTTGAGCAGCGCCTCCAGCACGCCCCGGTCCAGCCGGTCCAGGCCGCGGGTGTCCACCTCGTACACCTGGAGCGCCGCGGAAGCCACCTCACGGGTGATGACGCCGTCCGCCTTGACCTGCGCGTAGTCCCGCACCCGGCGCAGCAGCCGGTTGGCGATGCGGGGGGTGCCGCGGGAGCGGCCGGCGATCTCGGCGGCGCCCTCCGTGTCGATCTCCACGTCGAGCAGCCGGGCCGAGCGGTGGATCACCCGCTCCAGCTCGTCGGGGGCGTAGAACTCCATGTGCGCGGTGAAACCGAAACGGTCCCGCAGCGGCGGGGGCAGCAGCCCGGCCCGGGTGGTGGCCCCGACCAGGGTGAACGGGGGCAGTTCCAGCGGGATGGCGGTGGCGCCGGGGCCCTTGCCGACGACCACGTCGACCCGGAAGTCCTCCATGGCCATGTACAGCATCTCCTCGGCGGGCCGCGACATGCGGTGGATCTCGTCGAGGAAGAGGACCTCGCCCTCCTGGAGGGAGGAGAGGATCGCGGCGAGGTCGCCCGCGTGCTGGATGGCCGGGCCGCTGGTGATGCGGATCGGGGCGCCCATCTCGGCTGCGATGATCATGGAGAGGGTGGTCTTGCCCAGGCCGGGCGCGCCGGAGAGCAGCACGTGGTCGGCGGTGGCGCCGCGGGCCCGGGCGGCCCGCAGCACCAGGTCGAGCTGCTCGCGGACCTTCTCCTGGCCGATGAACTCGCCCAGGTCCTTGGGGCGCAGCGCGGCCTCGACGGCCTGGTCCTCGCCGTCCGCGGAGGCGCCGACCAGCCGCTCGGGGGCGGTGAGGTCGTCGGTGGTGTCGTCCCAGTTCACCCAGGTCTCCTAGCGGGCTCGGTTGAGGGTCTGCAGCGCGGCCTTCAGCAGGCGCCCGACCTGCGGGTCGGCCTCCGCCTCGGCCTGCGGGGCGACGGCCTCGACGGCCTCGTCCGCCTCGCGGGCCGCGTAGCCGAGTCCGACCAGGGCGGCGTGCAGCTGGTCGCGCCAGCCGGCCGGGCCGGGGGCGAGGCCGGCGGCGGGGCGGGCGGGCGAGCCGACGGGCGCGCCGAGCCGGTCCTTCAGCTCGAGGAGGAGCTTCTGGGCTCCCTTCTTGCCGATGCCGGGGACCGCGGTCAGCGCCTTCTCGTCGCCGGAGGCCACCGCGCGCCGCAGCGCGTCGGGGCTGTGCACGGCGAGCATCGCCTGGGCGAGCCGGGGGCCGACGCCGCTGGCGGTCTGCAGCAGCTCGAAGACCTGCCGCTCGTCGTCGTCGGCGAAGCCGTAGAGCGTCAGGGAGTCCTCACGCACCACCAGCGAGGTCGCCAGGCGGGCGTTCTCCCCCTGGCGGAGCCGGGAGAGGGTGTCGGGGGTGCACTGCACGGCGATGCCGATGCCGCCCACCTCGACCACGGCGGAGTCCGGGGCGAGGGCGGCGACCGGGCCGCTCACGAAGGCGATCATGACGGGCGGCGGCCTTTCGGTTGCGGGGCGTCGGCCCGTGAGGGGTCGACCGGGGAGGACGTGCGGGCGGGACCGGGCGCCGCCTCGCCGCCCGGCGAGGAACCGGGGCGGGGTGAAGGCTCCGGACCGGACGAGGCCCCGGACCCGGAAGAGACCCCGGACCCGGATGAGGCCCCGGACCCGGGTGATGCCCCGGACCCGGGTGAGGCCTCGGGGGGCCTGGCCCTGGCCGGGCGGGGGCGGCCGAGGGTGCGGGTGGTGTGCTGGTTGCGCAGGGCCTGGCGGTCCACCGCCATCTGCAGGCGGTTCTGCGCCGGGGCCCGCCAGATGTGGCAGATGGCCAGCGCCAGCGCGTCCGCCGCGTCGGCCGGCTTGGGCGGCGCGTCCAGCCGCAGCAGGCGCGTGACCATGGCCCCGACCTGCGCCTTGTCCGCGCGGCCGCTGCCGGTGACGGCGGCCTTGACCTCGCTGGGGGTGTGCAGCGCGACGGGGATGCCCCGCCGGGCCGCGCAGACCATGGCGACGGCGCTGGCCTGGGCGGTGCCCATCACGGAGGTGACGTTGTGCTGGGCGAAGACCCGCTCCACGGCGACGAACTCGGGCCGGTACTCGTCCAGCCACTGCTCGAGCCCCTGTTCCAGGGCGACCAGCCGGAGCGCGGGCTCGGCGTCCACGGGCGTGCGGACCACGCCGACGCCGCGCATGGTCAGCGGCCGCCCGGCGACCCCTTCGACCACGCCGACGCCGCACCGGGTCAGTCCCGGGTCCACCCCCAGTACCCGCACAGCGTTCGCCTCCTGGCTCGTTCCCGCGTTCGTTCACCTGTTCCCGCAGGCAGGAAGGCTATCGCGCCGCACCGACAGGAGGGCCGAAGCGAACGGCGGGCCGGGGGAACGTGTCCGTCCCGCCGGCCCGCCGCAGCGCCGTGCACAGGTGACGCCTCTCAGGCGTCGACCTTCTCCATGACCTCGTCGGAGACGTCGAAGTTGGCGTAGACGTTCTGCACGTCGTCGCTGTCCTCGAGCGCGTCGATCAGCTTGAAGATCTTGCGCGCGCCGTCCTCGTCCAGCTCGACCTGCATGGTCGGGACGAAGTTGGCGTCGGCCGAGTCGTAGTCGATGCCGGCCTCCTGGAGGGCGGTGCGGACCGCGACCAGGTCGGTGGCCTCGCTGATGACCTCGAAGGTCTCGCCGAGGTCGTTGACCTCCTCGGCGCCCGCGTCCAGGACCGCGCCGAGGACGTCGTCCTCGGACAGCTCGCCCTTGGGGACGATCACCACGCCCTTGCGGTGGAACAGGTACGACACCGAGCCGGGGTCGGCCATCGAGCCGCCGTTACGGGTCATGGCGACCCGCACGTCGGAGGCGGCGCGGTTGCGGTTGTCGGTGAGGCACTCGATGAGCACCGCGACGCCGTTCGGGCCGTAGCCCTCGTACATGATCGTCTCGTAGTCGGCGCCGCCGGCCTCGAGGCCCGCGCCGCGCTTGACCGCGGAGTCGATGTTCTTGTTCGGGACCGACGACTTCTTCGCCTTCTGGATGGCGTCGAACAGCGTCGGGTTGCCGTCCGGGTCGGCGCCGCCGGTCCGCGCAGCGACCTCGATGTTCTTGATCAGCTTCGCGAAGAGCTTGCCGCGCTTGGCGTCGATGACGGCCTTCTTGTGCTTCGTCGTGGCCCATTTAGAGTGGCCGGACATCTGCCTGTCTCCTTCGCGTAACCCATCACCTACGAACGGCAGAGATCCTACAAGGCTCCCGCTGTCCGCTTCGCCCGCACCATCTCGCCGAAAAGCGCGTGCACCCGGAAGTCGCCGGTCAGCTCCGGGTGGAACGCGGTGGCCAGGGCATTGCCCTGACGCACGGCGACCACGGCGCCCTCGTGCCGGGCGAGGACCTCCACGTCCTGTCCGACCTTCTCGGCCAGGGGCGCGCGGATGAACACCCCCGTCACCGGTTCGCCCGCCACGCCGGCCATCTCGAGCGGCGCCTCGAAGGACTCGTTCTGCCGTCCGAAGGCGTTGCGGCGCACCGTCATGTCGATGCCACCGACGCTCTGCTGGCCCGAGCGCGGGTCGGCGATCCGGTCGGCGAGCAGGATCATCCCGGCGCAGGTCCCGTACACCGGCATCCCGGCCCGGACCCGCTCGCGCAGCGGCTCGAGCAGCCCGAACATCTCGGCCAGCTTGGAGATCACGGTCGACTCCCCGCCCGGCAGGACCAGGCCGTCGACGACGGCCAGCTCCTGCGGGCGGCGGACCGTGACCGGCGCGGCGCCGGCCTGTTCCAGCGCCGCGAGGTGTTCCCTGACGTCGCCCTGCAGGGCCAGGACGCCGATCACGGGACGGTCGTGATCCGTCGGCATCTGCGGTGTCACCAGCCGCGGTTGGCGTAGCGCTCCGACTCGGGGAGCACGTCGCAGTTGATGCCGACCATGGCCTCGCCCAGGTCGCGGGAGGCGTCCGCGATCACCTTGGGGTCGTCGTAGAAGGTGGTGGCCTTGACGATGGCCGCGGCGCGCCTGGCCGGGTCGCCCGACTTGAAGATGCCGGAGCCGACGAAGACGCCCTCGGCTCCGAGCTGGCGCATCAGCGCCGCGTCCGCCGGGGTGGCGACGCCGCCGGCCGAGAACAGCACCACCGGCAGCTTGCCCAGCTGGGCGACCTCGCGGACCAGCTCGTAGGGGGCGCGCAGTTCCTTGGCGGCGGCGTACAGCTCGTGCTCGTCCAGGCCGCGCAGGCGGGAGATGTCGCCCTTGATCTGGCGCAGGTGGCGGACCGCCTCGACGACGTTGCCGGTGCCGGCCTCGCCCTTGGAGCGGATCATCGCGGCGCCCTCGGAGATCCGGCGCAGCGCCTCGCCCAGGTTGGTCGCGCCGCAGACGAACGGGGTGGTGAAGCCCCACTTGTCGGAGTGGTTGACCTCGTCGGCCGGGGTGAGCACCTCGGACTCGTCGATGTAGTCGACGCCGAGCGCCTGCAGCACCTGCGCCTCGACGAAGTGGCCGATGCGGGACTTGGCCATGACGGGGATCGACACGGCGCCGATGATGCCCTCGATCATGTCCGGGTCGGACATCCGGGCCACACCGCCGTCCTTGCGGATGTCGGCCGGAACCCGCTCCAGCGCCATCACGGCGACCGCGCCGGCGTCCTCGGCGATCTTCGCCTGCTCAGGGGTGACGACGTCCATGATGACGCCGCCCTTGAGCTGCTCGGCCATGCCGCGCTTGACGCGGGCGGTGCCGGTGACGGGGGCGGACTCGGTGCCGTTGAGGGTGGACATGGTCAGGCCTCACAGGGGTGCGGAGGGGTGTTGTCCTTGTGAGGAAACGCCGCGGGGCGGGGGCGGGACAAGAGCCAATGTTCAGGTCGTGGCCTGGCCCGGGCACCGGTGGGGCGGGAGGTGGTCAGTTCACCCGCTCGACGAGCGCGGCGGGCGCCTCGTCGTCCATCTCGAACGCCATCGGGAACGGGGCGTGCCCGGCCAGGCGGAACCAGCGCACCTTGCGGTGGCGGCGCAGGGCGCGGGCGGCGCGGACCGCGTCGTTGTGGAAGCGGCGGGCCATCGGCACGCGGCGCACCGCCTCGGCGAGTTCCCGGACCGTCTCCTCGCCGCCGGGGGCCTCGCGGACGCCCTCGACCTGCTGCGCCTCGGCGAACACCGCGCGCAGTGCCTGACTGAGCTCGCTCTCGGCGATCTCGCGGTGCTCCTCCTCGGCCTGGCGGGCGGCGTGGGCCGCCTCGTACAGCACGATCGAGGCGGCGGGGTCGAGCACGCCGGCGGTCGCGAGCTCCTGTGCCACGGAGGCGCGGCGGAGCAACTGGGCGTCCAGGGCGGCGCGGGCGGCGTCGATCCGGGCGTGCAGGCGGTCGAGGCGGCCGGCGGTCCAGCTCAGGTACAGCCCGATCGCGACGAGGGCGACGAGGATCCAGATCAGCGTTGCGGTCACGCCCGGCAGCGTATCCGCCCGGCCGGAGCCTTCGGCGCGGGCCGCCTCGCACGGGGCCGGCCATGCGCGAACTGTCACGTGCGAGGGCGCCGTCCGCCGGGGCACGGTGGAGGAAACCGCTCGCCGCGGAGGCCGGGTCTTGGCCCCTGCGGAGCGAACCGTCTCGTGCGTACGCACCGCCCTGCGCCCACCCGTGCCGCCCAGCGCCCACCCGTGCCGCCCAGCGGCACGATTGCCCGCAGGCTGAACGAGCCTGCCTGCACCCCCTGCGGGCGGCTGGGCCGCCCAGGGGGCGATGGGGGTACCCCCTGGACGAAGTCCTTGGGGGAGGCGGGCGCAGGGCGGCACCTCCGCGGTGAGCGGTTCGCTCCACGGCATCGGCGGACGGGTGTTCTCCCCGCGGGACGGTTCGCTCCGCGGGGGTCGAGCGCCCCGGACCGCGCGGCACGGGGGCTCACGTCGGAGCGGAGGCGCGCCCGCGCGAGGGTCAGTCGCGGGCGAGACCCCAGCGGCGGGGCCGCAGCCCCGTGGTGGCCTCGTCCGCGCCGACCGCCGCAGCCCCCGCCGTCACCGTCTCGTAGACGGACATGATGTCGGCCCCCACCGTCGACCAGTCGAACCGCCGGACGTGCGCGCTGCCCCGCTCCCGCAGTTCCTCCCGCCGCGCGGGATCGCCGAGCAGTCGCACCGCGGCCTCCGCCAGCGCGTCCGCGTCCTCGTTGGCGTACAACTCCCCCGCCGCCCCGTGGTCCAGCACCTGCGCGAACGCGTCCAGGTCGGAGGCCAGCACCGGCGCCCCCGCCGACAGCGCCTCGACCAGGATGATCCCGAAGCTCTCGCCGCCCGTGTTGGGCGCCACGTACAGGTCGACGGACCGCAGCAGCCGCGCCTTGTCCTCGTCGCTGACCATGCCGAGGAACTCCACCCGGGAGCGCAGTTCCGCGGGGAGCGAGGCCACCGCCTCCTCCTCGTCGCCGCGCCCCGCGACCAGCAGCCGCGTCTCCGGCCGGGCGGCGAGGATCTTCGGCAGCGCCCGCATCAGCACCGGCAGGCCCTTGCGCGGCTCGTCGATGCGTCCTATGAAGCCGATCGTGCCGCCCTGCCAGTCGGGGTTCGGCTCGGCCTTGGCGAAGAAGTCGACGTCGACGCCGTTGGGGATGACCACCGCGTCGCCGCCCAGGTGCTCCACCAGCGTGCGCCGGGCGTACTCGCTGACCGCGATCCGCGCGCTGATCTTCTCCAGCGCGGCCTGCAGGATCGCGTACGCGGCGATCATCGCCCGCGAGCGCGGGTTGGAGGTGTGGAAGGTCGCCACGATCGGACCCGACGCCGCCCAGCAGGCGAGCAGTCCGAGCGAGGGCGAGGCCGGCTCGTGGATGTGGATGACGTCGAACGCGCCGTCGTGCAGCCAGCGCCGCACCCGCGCCGCGGACAGGAACCCGAAGTTGAGCCGCGCCACCGAGCCGTTGTACGGCACCGGCACCGCGCGTCCGGCGGAGACGACGTAGGGGGGCAGCGGTGTGTCGTCGTCGGCCGGGGCCAGCACGGACACCTCGTGGCCCTGCCGCACGAAGTACTCGGCCAGGTCCCGGATGTGGAACTGGACGCCGCCGGGCACGTCCCAGGAGTACGGGCAGACGATGCCGATCCTCACGCGACCGCCTCCTTGGCGTCCCGGCCGCCCGGGTCGTCACGGTCGTCCGTGTCTCCCCGGTCCTCGAGGTCCGCGATCCACAGCCGCTGCAGCATGTGCCAGTCCTCGGGGTGTTCGGCGATGCCGGAGGCGAAGGCGTCGGCGACCCGCTGGGTCATGACCACGCTCTTCTCGGCGCGCGTCCCGCTCTCCGGCACCTCCACCGGGGGGTGGATCCGCGCCTTCATCACCGGGGTGTCGTCGAACCACAGGGTCACCGGCAGCAGCAGCGCACCGGTCTGCTGCGCGAGTATCGCCGGTCCGGCCGGCATCCGGGCCTTCTCCCCGAAGAAGTCCACCTCGACGCCGGAGGCGGACAGGTCCCGGTCGGCGACCAGGCAGACCATGCCGCCCTTGCGCAGCCGCCGGGCCAGCGCGCCGAAGGCGGAGCCGCCGGTGTGCGGGAGCACCTCCATGCCCAGGCCCTCGCGGTAGGCGACGAACCGGTCGTACAGCGTCTCGGGCTTCAGGCGCTCGGCGACGGTGGTGAACGGGGTGTCCAGGTGGGTGGTGACCCAGGCCCCGGCGAGGTCCCAGTTGCCCATGTGCGGCAGCGCTATGATCACGCCGCGCTCGCCGCCGAGGGCGTCGGTGAGCAGGTGCAGGTCCTCCGCCTCCATGCCGGAGGCGATCCGCTCCCGGCTCCACGCGGGCAGCCGGAAGGACTCCATCCAGTACCGCAGGTAGGACCGCATGCCGGCCTTCGACAGCTCGGCGAGCCGCTCGGGTGTGGCGTCCGGCACCACGCGGGCCAGGTTCCGCTCCAGCCGCAGCACGCCCGCGCCGCGGCGGCGCCAGGCGGTGTCGGCGACGGCTCGCCCCAGCCGCACGGCGACCGGCTCGGGCAGCCGCTTCACGGTCGCCCAGCCCAGGCCGTACAGCGAGTCGGCCAGCTTCTCCCGCGCGCTCACCCGGCCCGCGGGCTCCTCCCGCGCGCTCACGAGGCGGCCCCCGCGGCCCCCGGGGTTCCCGCCGTCCCCGCGTCCGCCTCGGCGGCCTCGCGGCGCACCGTGACCACGCGCTGCACCAGGGTCACCAGGCTGCCCACGGCGACGATCCACAGCGCGATCGGCAGCAGCACCTCGATGCCCGGCACCCCGAAGGCGTGCAGGCCGGCCAGTCCGGCCGCCACCAGGGTGACCACCAGCCGCTCCGCGCGCTCCACCAGGCCGTTCACCGCGACCGGCAGGCCGATCGACTCGCCGCGCGCCTTGGTGTACGACACCACCTGGCCGCTGGCCAGGCAGAAGATCGCCACCGCGCACAGCAGCACGCTGTTCCCGCCGCCCGCGTACCACAGGGCGATGCCGCCGAAGATCGCTCCGTCGGCGACGCGGTCCAGCGTGGAATCCAGGAAGGCGCCCCAGCGGCTGGAGCGGCCCAGCTGGCGGGCCATGTTGCCGTCCACCAGGTCGGAGAACACGAACAGCGTGATCACGATCGTGCCCCAGAAGAACTCGCCCACCGGGAAGAAGGCCAGTGCTCCGGCGACCACTCCGGCGGTCCCCAGCACGGTGACCACGTCGGGGCTGACGCCCAGGCGGATGAGAAACGCGGCGAACGGCGTGAGAACACGCGTGAAGAATGCACGCGCGTACTTGTTCAGCATGGCCTTCCCGAGGGTCGTGGCGGCCGGCGCCCCTGCTGGCCACCGGCCCGGCCCATCGTAGCCACGCACCCTGTGCGCCGAGGGCGGGGCACCCTCGGGGCGAGGTCACGTCCTGGCCACGGCCCCGCCTCGCCCAGGTCACGCCGGGCGGCCGTTCCCTCGTATGGACGAGTCCCCGCGGCGGTGCAAAGCTCGAAGGGAACCGCGGGCGCGCGCCGGGCGCCGCCGCTGCGGCCCTCGGGACCGGGCGTCCGCTCCGGCCGGTGGCGCTCACCGTCGCCGGCAGCCACTCACCGTGCACGGGAGGGCAGGATCATGGGCGACAGGAACAGCCACCACCCCGGGGCCGCCGGCAGGGCGACGACGGCCGACCGGCCCGCCTCCATCCGCAACGTGGTGCTGGTCGGCCCCACCGGATCGGGCAAGACCACGCTGGTGGAGGCCCTCGCCCAGACCGCGGGGGCGGTCAACCGGGCGGGACGGGTCGAGGACGGCGGCACCGTATCCGACCACGACGAGATCGAGCAGCGCCGGCACCGCTCGGTGCAGCTCTCCCTGGTCCCGCTCGAATGGGACGGGATCAAGATCAACCTGCTGGACACCCCCGGATACGCCGACTTCGTCGGAGAGCTCAGGGCCGGTCTGCGCGCGGCGGACGCGGCCCTCTTCGTGGTCTCCGCCTCGGACGGCGTGGACGGCGCCACCCGGGCGATGTGGGACGAGTGCGCGGCCGTCGGCATGCCCCGCGCCATCGTCGTCACCCACCTCGAGTCGGCCCGCACCGGCGTGGAGGAGATGACCCGGCTGTGCGCCGAGGCCTTCGGCGGCGACGACCCCGACGCCGTCCTTCCCCTCTACCTCCCGCTGCGCGGCCCCGCGGGCCCCGACGGGCAGGCGCCGGTGACCGGACTGGTCGGGCTGCTCACCAAGAAGCTCTTCGACTACTCCTCGGGCGAGCGCGCCGAGCACGAACCCGACGCCGACCGGATCCCGCTGATCGACGAGGCCCGCGACCGGCTGATCGAGGGCATCATCGCCGAGAGCGAGGACGAGAACCTCATGGACCGCTACGTCGGCGGCGAGACCCTCGACCCCGGCGCCCTGATCGCGGACCTGGAGAAGGCCGTCTCGCGCGCCTCCTTCCACCCCGTCCTGTGCGCCGCGCCCGCCCCGCCCGGCGCCCGCCAGGGCCTGGGCACCGTGGAACTCCTCGACCTGATCACCCGCGGCTGCCCCACCCCGCCCGAGCGTCACGCCCCCGTCGTGACCGCCCTCGACGGCACGCCCCGCGAGGTGCGGCTCGGCGACCCCGACGGGCCCCTGGTCGCCGAGGTCGTCAAGACCGCCTCCGACCCCTACGTCGGCCGCATGTCCCTGGTCCGGGTCTTCTCCGGCACCCTGCGCCCCGACACCGTCGTCCACGTCTCCGGACACGGTCTGACCGACCGCGGGCACCTGGACCACGACGTCGACGAACGGGTCTCCGCGCTCACCAGCCCCTTCGGCAAGCAGCAGCGCCCGGTCACCCACGCCGTCGCCGGGGATTTGGTGTGCGTCGCCAAGCTCGCCCGCGCGGAGACCGGCGACACCCTTTCGGCCAAGGACGACCCGCTGCTGATGCGGCCCTGGGCGCTGCCCGACCCGCTGCTGCCGCTGGCCGTCGAGGCGCATTCCAAGGCCGACGAGGACCGTCTCTCCGAGGGCCTGTCCCGCCTCGCCGCCGAGGACCCCACGATGCGGCTCGAGCAGAACCGCGACACCCACCAGGTCGTGCTGTGGTGCCTGGGCGAGGCCCACGCCGAGGTCGCGCTGGAGCGGCTGCGGAGCCGCTACGGCGTCCAGGTCGACGTCGTCCCGCACCGGGTGGCGCTGCGCGAGACCTTCGCCGCTCCGGCCGCCGGGCGCGGACGGCACGTCAAACAGTCGGGCGGGCACGGGCAGTTCGCGATCTGCGAGATCCAGGTGGAGCCGCTGCCCGCGGGCTCCGGCATCGAGTTCGCCGACCGGGTGGTCGGCGGCGCGGTGCCCCGGCAGTTCGTGCCCTCGGTCGAAAAGGGCGTGCGGGCCCAGGCCGCCAAGGGGCTCGGCTCCGGTCACCCGCTCACCGACGTGCGGGTCACCCTCCTCGACGGCAAGGCCCACTCGGTGGACTCCTCCGACGCCGCCTTCCAGACGGCGGGCGCCCTCGCCCTGCGGGAGGCCGCCGCCGGAGCGCGGCTGCACGTCCTGGAACCGGTGGCCGAGGTGGACGTGCTGATCGGCGACGAGTACGTCGGCTCCGTGATGAGCGACCTGTCCACCCGCCGCGGCCGGGTACTGGGCACCGAACAGACCGAGCCCGGACGGATGCTGGTCCGCGCCGAGATCCCCGAGCTGGAGATCGACCGCTACGCGGTGGAACTGCGCTCGCTCTCCCACGGCACGGCCGGCTTCGCCCGCCGGTACCTGCGTCACGAACCCGTCCCCGAGCACG
Organism: Streptomyces sp. NPDC056600; assembly: GCF_042792855.1. Taxonomy (NCBI): domain Bacteria; kingdom Bacillati; phylum Actinomycetota; class Actinomycetes; order Kitasatosporales; family Streptomycetaceae; genus Streptomyces; species Streptomyces sp. NPDC056600. Next base: position 91,704 of record NZ_JBHTVQ010000008.1, on the reverse strand, counting down.
TGGTGAAGCGGCTGCGGGAGAAGACGGCCGCGCCCGCCTGACCTCCCGGAACCGGACGGCTCCGCAACAGTGCGCCCCGGAACGGGGGTTGACCGGGCCCCCGTCCTGGGCAGTCTGTGTAGTGCGCGACCGCGGCCGGTCCGGCCGTCGCCCGGCGGACGATTCCGCCGGGGACCGCCGGGCGACCGGTGCGGCCGCTAGGCTGACGAACCGATGGTCCGGTCGCGCGGGCAGGCCAGGACACACCGCCGCGGAGGAACCGCGGCAGGGGGGGCGGAGACAACCGTGTCGAGCGACGCATTCGGACCGATGGTGCCGGCGGCCGGCGGCGAGGGGCAGAAGGCCACCTTCGCGCTGGCCTCGGCGGCCTACCGGGACGACCCGGTCGAGAAGATCCTCGACGCCGACAACGAGTGGCACCACTCCACGGTCAACCCCGGCAGGTCCTGGGCCAGGATCTTCCGCCCCAACCTCGGCGAGGCGTTCTCCCGCGCGGTGATCGACCGCCTCCTCACCCCCGGCCGCAAGCCCGTCGTCCAGTCCTTCGGCATGGACCCGCAGACCGTCGTCGAGCACTGCCTGGCCGCCAACGGCCTGCGCCGCACCCGGGACATCCGCCTCACCGCCGTGATGCTGCTGTGCGGCGTGCTCTTCCTGCCCGGCCTGCTGGCCTGGCTGCTGGTCTTCACCATCCGGGCCACCCTCGCCAAGGTCGAGAACCGCAGGACCTCCGGCATGGGCAACCTCCTGCTGACCGCCTTCGGTCTGCTCGCCGTCGTCTTCCTCGTCCAGATGCCCTTCGGCGGCATCTGGGCCTGGTACTCACGCGGCGCGGTGATCGCCCCAGTGATCGGCTGGGTGATCGCCAAGCGGATCTGCGAGAGCACCGCCCGGGACCTGCGCGACCGCTGGGCCAGTCTGCTCTCCGGCTCCAGCATCGGCGCCAAGGTCCCCGAGGCCGTCCCCTCCAACCCGGGCGAGACCGCCGCCGAGCAGCTGCGCCAGTCCCTCACCCGGCTCGGCGCCGAGCAGCGGTCCAACGTCGTCTTCTACGCCGGCCCCAAGGGCATCCTCGGTATGGGCACCCGCTGGGGCAGCTGGCAGCTCGCCGAGGACCTCGAGCCCGCCGAGGAGGACAAGGAGATCTACGCCTTCCGCAGCTGGGACGTGGTCCGCGCGATCCACGGCAAACTCTCCCTGATGGACCGCACCCCGGTCCCCACCGAGGGCATCTCCAAGCCCGCGATAGAGCATTGGATCGTCTCCCCCGTCGGCGAGGGCGCCGACGCCGTCGCACGGCCCGAGGGCTCCGACGTCGACGGCTTCCGCTACAAGTCGCACGCCATACAGCAGATCTGCAACCGCCAGCAGTTCGGCAGCGGCGACCGTCACTACCTGGGCGTCCAGTGGGTCACCTGGGAGGGCCAGCTGGTCCTCAGCATGCTGATCACGGTGACGGTGCTCTACCAGACCCTGCGCATCGAGGTCACCGGTCACGCCCTGGGCCCGGTGCACGGCCTGTTCAACTCCAAGCCGGCGGCCAAGGAGCGGACCGTCGAGAAGGCGTTCAAGCCCTGGGAGAAGCGGACCATCACCCTCCCGCTCGTCGACAGCGACGAGGTGGTGCGCCTCGCCGCCCGCGCGCCGATGACCTGGTTCCCCAAGCAGCTCAACTGGCTCGGCGGCAGCCTCACCCTCCCGGAGCCGTTCGGCCTGCGCCACGCCTGGGCCGAGCAGCCCTGGCGGCACCGCTTCATGGCCGACGACGCCATGCGGGTGGCCACGCCGGTGCTGCGGGCCGTCCACCAGGCGGTGATCGGCATGCTGCGCGAGCACGGGGTGAACACCGAGAAGTTCGGCGCGCGGTCCTCCGTCGTCAGCGGCTCGGTGCAGGACCCCACACCGCGCAAGGCGGACACCTACGACGCGTAGGGCGCCCGGCCCAGGGCTCACGCGCCCGTCGGGACGGGCGTCCGGCGGAGCCCGGCCTCACCCGCCGGTCAGGGCGTCGGACAGGCTCCGGTCAGACCTCGGGCCAGGCCGCGGCGATCATGGCCCGGGTGTCGGCCAGCAGCTGCGGCAGCACCTTGGTGTGCCCCACGACCGGCATGAAGTTGGTGTCCCCACCCCAGCGGGGCACCACGTGCTGGTGCAGGTGGGCGGCGATCCCGGCCCCGGCGACCGTCCCCTGGTTCATCCCGATGTTGAACCCGTGCGCCCCGGAGCAGACCCGCAGCGCCGTCATCGCCTGCTTGGTGAGCTCTCCCAGCTCCGCCGTCTCCTCGGCGGTCAGCCCGGTGTAGTCGGCGACGTGCCGGTACGGCACCACCATCAGGTGGCCGCCGTTGTACGGGTACAGGTTCAGCACCGCGTACACGTGGGCCCCGCGCCGGACTACCAGCCCGTCCTCGTCCGACTTGGCCGGGATCGCGCAGAACGGGCACCCGTCGCCGGCCTCGGGTCCGGTGGGCTTGTTCTCGCCCTGGACGTAGGCCATGCGGTGGGGGGTCCACAGCCGCTGGAAGGCGTCCGGCGAACCCACCCCGATCTGCAGCTCCGGCTCACTCGTCATACCAGGCAGCATATGGCGTCGCCCGTACGGAACGTGTCGCCGGGGGCACAGCGCCCCGCCCGCCCGCCAGGCTGGCGGGATGGACAACCGTGACCCCCGCGAGGACCGCGCCGAGATCCCGCTCGCCGTGGCCTCGCTGCTGTTCCTCGCCGCCTACGCCCTCCTCGTCCTGAGCGAGGGTCTGTCCGACGTGTGGCACGGCCTCGCCCTCGGGGTGATCTCCGCGGTGTGGCTGCTCTTCGCCCTCGACTACGCGGCCCGCTGGCGCCGCAGCGGCCAGGGCCCCCGCTTCGTGCGCACCCACTGGCTGGACACCCTGGTCCTGCTCCTCCCGCTGCTCCGGCCGCTGCGGATCGTCCGGCTCTACGAGGCGGTGACGCACCGGCGCGGGCGGCCGCGGTTCTCGCTGCAGGCGCGGGTCATGTTCTACGCCGGCGTGTCCGTGCTGCTGATCGGCTTCGCCGGGGCGCTGGCCGTCTACCAGCAGGAGCGGGGCGCCCCCGGTGCCACCATCCGCACCTTCGGCGACTCGGTGTGGTGGACCTGCTCCACCCTGGCCACCGTCGGCTACGGCGACGTGACCCCGGTGACGCCCGTGGGGCGGACCATCGCGGTCGCCCTGATGGCCTGCGGCCTCGCCCTGCTCGGCGCGGTCACCGGCTCGTTCGCCTCGTGGCTGATGACGGTCTTCGCCACGGACGAGGAACGCGGAAGGCCCCCGGGGAGCTGAGCTCCCCGGGGGCCTCGCGTCAGGACGTCACACCTGGGCGCGGCGCTCCACGACGTCGACGAGCTTGGCGATCGCCTCGTCGCGCGCGATGCCGTTCTCCTGCGAGCCGTCGCGGTAGCGGAAGGAGACCGTGCCGGCGTTCATGTCGTCGTCACCGACGATGATCATGAACGGCACCTTCTGCTTCTGCGCGTTGCGGATCTTCTTCTGCATGCGGTCGGAGGAGGCGTCGACCTCCACGCGCAGGCCCTTCTTCTTCGCCTCGGCGGCGAAGTCCTGCAGGTACTCCACGTGCGCGTCGCCGATCGGGATGCCGACCGCCTGCACCGGGGCCAGCCACGCCGGGAACGCGCCCGCGTAGTGCTCCAGCAGCACCGCGAAGAACCGCTCGATGGACCCGAACAGCGCGCGGTGGATCATCACCGGCCGCTGCTTGGTGCCGTCGGCCGAGGTGTACTCGAGGTTGAAGCGCTCCGGCAGGTTGAAGTCCAGCTGCACGGTGGACATCTGCCAGGTCCGGCCGATCGCGTCCTTGGCCTGGACGGAGATCTTGGGGCCGTAGAACGCGGCGCCGCCCGGGTCCGGGACCAGCGGGAGGCCCTGCTTCTCGGCCACCTGCCGCAGCGTCTCGGTGGCCTCCTCCCACACCTCGTCGGAGCCGACGAACTTCTCCGGGTCCTTGGTGGAGAGCTCCAGGTAGAAGTCGGTGAGGCCGTAGTCGCGCAGCAGGTTCAGGACGAAGGTGAGCGTCTTGTCGAGCTCCTCCGCCATCTGCTCCTTGGTGCAGTAGATGTGCGCGTCGTCCTGGGTGAAGCCGCGGGCGCGGGTCAGGCCGTGCACCACGCCGGACTTCTCGTACCGGTACACCGTCCCGAACTCGAAGAGACGCAGCGGCAGTTCGCGGTACGAGCGGCCGCGCGCGTCGAAGATCAGGTTGTGCATCGGGCAGTTCATGGGCTTGAGGTAGTAGTCCACGCCCTCGTCGAGCTGCATGGGCGGGTACATGCCGTCGGCGTACCAGTCCAGGTGGCCCGAGGTCTCGAAGAGCTTCCCCTTCGTCGCGTGCGGGGTGTAGACGAACTCGTAGCCCTCCTCCTCGTGGCGGCGGCGCGAGTAGTCCTCCATGACGCGGCGGACGATGCCGCCCCTGGGGTGGAAGACGGCGAGGCCGGAGCCGATCTGCTCGGGGATCGAGAACAGGTCGAGCTCGTTGCCCAGCTTGCGGTGGTCGCGCTTCTCCGCCTCGGCGAGGAACTCCAGGTACTGCTTCAGCTCGTCCTTGGACGGCCAGGCGGTGCCGTAGATGCGCTGCAGCATCGGGTTCTTCTCGCTGCCCCGCCAGTACGCGGCCGCGTTGCGCATCAGCTTGAACGCCGGGATGAGACGGGTCGAGGGCAGGTGGGGACCGCGGCAGAGGTCCTTCCAGCACAGCTCGCCGGTCTTGGCGTCCAGGTTGTCGTAGATGGTCAGCTCGCCGGCGCCCACCTCGACGTCCGCGCCGTCGTCGGAGGAGGCCGAGCCCTTGAGGCCGATCAGCTCGAGCTTGTACGGCTCGTCCGCGAGCTCCTCGCGGGCTGCGTCGTCGCTCACCACGCGGCGGGAGAACTTCTGGCCGCGCTTCTGGATCTCCTGCATCTTCTTCTCGACGGCCTTGAGGTCCTCGGGCGTGAACGGCTTCTCGACGTCGAAGTCGTAGTAGAAGCCGTCCTTGACCGGCGGGCCGATGCCCAGCTTGGCCTCCGGGAAGAGCTCCTGGACGGCCTGCGCCATGACGTGCGCGGTCGAGTGGCGCAGGATGTCGAGACCGTCCGCGGAGGAGATCTCGACGCCCTCGACGCTCTCGCCGTCCTTCAGCTCGTACGCCAGGTCCCGCAGCTCGCCGTCGACGCGGGCGGCCACGATCGAGCGCTCACCGGCGAAGAGGTCGGCGGCCGTAGTGCCCGTCGTCACCACGCGCTCTTCCCGCTCGGAATCGCGTTGGATGATCACACGGACGTCTGACACCGGTCTCTCCTGACTGAAGGCCTGCTGAGGTGATGATCTCGCCACGTCACAGTCGACGTGCACGGGAATCCTACCGAGCCGGAGGCGCCGCTCGCGAAGCGGTTAGTCACCGCAGTCGTCGCCGCAGGCCTCCTCGAAGTAGTCGAGGTTCTCCTGGAGGGACTTCATCAGCCGTTCGCGTTCGGCCTCGTCGACGGTGACCGGGACGACGCCGCAAGCGTCGGTGAGGCGGCGGAAGCCGGCCTTGCTGTCGAGCCGGCCGTCCACCCGGACCGGCAGCCCGACCAGGTGCGCCTGGCCGGCGACGCGGTACGACTCCTCGTCCAGGGCGACGCGCACGTGCGGGACCTCCGCCCCGGCGAGCACCCGCAGCCGCACGGTGCCGGTGCCGTCGGCGCGGCTGCGGCGCAGCCGTTCCACGGTGCCGGTGAGCCGGACCGTGACGGAGGGCTCGGCGCGCTGGTAGCGGGCGCCGGCCTCGCGCAGGGCGGGCAGGTCGCCGGGAGAGAACTCCACCGGTTCGGCGTCGGGGCCGCACCCCCGGGGGACACCCGCGGCGGGCGCCCAGGCGATGGTGACGCCCGCTCCCTCGGTCCCCCGCACCAGGGCGATCAGCGCCTCGGTCAGCTCGCGGCTCACCCCGGCCCCGACGGCGGCGTCGAAGGCGTCCATCCCTCCGGTGGCCCGCCGGTGGTCGACGGCCTCCCGGGCGGCGCAGAGCGCCTGGTGCAGCCGGACCGCCAGCGGGCGGGCCGGGGCGACCGGCGCGAAGGCGGTGAGCACGCGTCCGCCGGACGAGGCCCCCAGCAGCAGCACGTCCTCCAGCGCGGCCGCGGCGGCCCTTCGGTGGCGTGCCCCGTGGTAGCCGGTGCGGGCCCGTCCGGCCAGCGCGGCGGCGAGCAGGGTGTGGCGGGCGGCCGAGCGCAGGCCCTCCTCGGCCGTCCAGGGCGCCGCCGGGCTCCCCGCCGCGCGGCCCTCGGGGACGTCGCGCCGCCAGCGGATCTCGTCGCTGGGGACGGCGAGGGCGAGCAGGATCTCGCGGGCGGCGGCCTCCTCGGTGCGCGCGAGCGCCTCCAACGCCTCGCCGAGCAGGTCGGCGCTGTCCGGGAAGGCGCGGCTCTCCGGGACGAGCAGGCTGGTGCGCTCGCCGCGCGGCCCGGGCGGCGTCCACCTGCCGTACCGGCCGGGCGCTCCCCCGCGCCGCCGCCAGCCGTGGCGGGCGAGCAGCGCGGCGAGGACGGCGGGGTCGGCCTGCGCGGCGTCGGGCAGGACGTCGGGGGGCCTCGGTACGGATGCCCGCCGGAGTCCACGCGCGCTCGGCAGCAGGGGGCGGACCGTCTCCCCCGCCGGGTCGGCGGGGTGGGCCCGGGCCGGGCGTCCACGACGGGGGCCGGGCCCTGGTTCGTCGATCGGTCGGTGCGTCACGGTATGCCTCCCCTGCCGACCCGGTTCATGATCTCGCAGAGCGCCCGGTCGTCGAAGATGCGCGAGGTCGGCACCCGCACGGTGGTGCGGGTGCGGCCGGTGACCGGGTGGCCGGCGAGGTTGACCCAGTAGCAGCAGTGCCTGAGGTCGAGCCGGTCGTGCCCCGCGGAGAGCCACTGGTCGCGCGAGCGGGGCACCAGCATCACCACGAGGATCTTGTGGACGGTGACGGGGGTGCGGGCCAGCTTGGCCAGGTGGCTGTTGTCCAGCGTGAAGGAGAAGTGCCGTCCCGGCGGGCGGGGCGGTATCTGGTAGGTGGCCTTCAACTGGACCTTGACGGTGACCTCGTCGTCCACGGTGTGGCCGGGCGAGCTGTGACTGACGTGCCAGTCGATGCCGTTGTCGGGGAACGGCTGGGACAGCGAGCAGCCGGCCGCGGCCGCGACGGCGTGCAGATATCCCACCTGGAGGGTCTCCATGCAGGCGGTGGTGGCGAGTGTGCCGCGCTGGTGCGCCACGCGGTCGGGCAGCAGCCCCCCGCGATCGGGCTGCGCCGTGGCCATGCCCAACAGCCTCTCCGGCCGGACGGGTCGAGGTACGGGGCCGCTGAACTGCGCGGACCCGTATCTCTGTTGTCTCCGCGCGGCGTACGCCGCAAACGGTCCGGGTATCACCGCTGCACGGCGGACGATCCGTCTGCCGCCTTGCGTGTGCGGGGAGTTGAGCGAGGGGTTGCGGAGACATGACGTGCTGGTACGAGGGCCCACTGGCCGCCTTCGACACGGAGACGACCGGGGTGGACGTGGAGAGCGACCGCGTGGTGTCGGCCGCCCTGGTGGTGCAGGACGCGCCGGGGACCCGGCCGCGCGTGACGCGCTGGCTGGTCAACCCGGGCGTGCCGGTGCCCGAGGAGGCGACGGCGGTGCACGGGCTGACGCAGGACCACCTGGAGCGCAACGGCCGCTGGCCGGCGCCGGTGATGTACGAGATAGGCCGGGCGCTGGGTGAGCAGGCCGCGGCGGGGCGGCCGCTGGTGGTGATGAACGCGCCGTTCGACCTGACACTGCTGGACCGGGAGCTGCGCCGGCACCGGGCGTCCTCGCTGGAGCGCTGGTTCCGTTCGGCGCCGCTGCGGGTCCTCGATCCGCGGGTGCTGGACAAGCACTTCGACCGGTACCGCAAGGGGCGCCGGACCCTGGTCGACCTGTGCGAGTACTACGGCGTGGAGCTGGCCGAGGCGCACGACGCGGGGGCGGACGCGCTGGCGGCGCTTGAGGTGACGCGCGCGGTGGGGCGGCGGTTCGCTTCCCGGCTGGAGCGGCTGACCCCGGCGGAGCTGCACACGCTCCAGCAGACCTGGCACGCGGCGCAGGCGAAGGGGCTGGAGGCGTGGTTCGCGCGCAGCGGTGTGCCGGAGGCGGTGGACCGGTCCTGGCCGCTGCGCCCGGGGCTGACCGCGGCCGCCTGAACCAGGACGTCGGGGACGGAGACCTCCGGCCGACGGCGTCAGGACGAACGACGGAGGCGACCCGGCCGCAGTACTGCGGACTCGGATCGCCTCCGGTGTTGTGGGCGATACTGGGTTCGAACCAGTGACCTCTTCGGTGTGAACGAAGCGCTCTCCCGCTGAGCTAATCGCCCGGGAACGCACTGAACAATACAGGTCCGACGGCCCTTCGTTCAAACCGCTTCCCCGCCGCCCGCCAGGAACGCCGCCAGGCCGCGGCGGCCGCCGCGCATCATCAGGGCGTGGTTGGCCCGCAGCAGCGGGCGGCCGGGCACGCCGAGCAGGCGCAGCAGGGGCTTGGCGAGGTCGGTGTCCTGCTCGTGGAGGACCAGGGTCCCGGCGCCGGCCGGGCGGACGGTCCAGCGCATCCAGCCCTCCAGGTCGCCGGAGAGCGCGGCCTCCAGCACCCCGTTCTCCGGTTCGTGACGGACGGCCCTGATGTCCATGCGCAGGTCGTACGGGAGGAGCGAGCGGACGAGCACCCGCCCGGAGGCCTCGCCGGTCCGCTCCGCCCGTCGCACCTGCGGCCACCAGCGGGGGTAGTCGTCGACGCGTTCCAGGACGCCGTAGACCTCCGCGGGCGGCGCGGACAGGGTCCAGCGGCCCTCGAAGCGGTACCGGGTGAGCTCGCTCGGTCTCATGGGCCCAGTGTCCACGAGCCGTTCGGCGCCCCTCCGCGGGGCGGCCGGCGAACGGGCGGCGGGTCCCGTCGAGTTGCGGCCGCCCTCGGTGGAGGCCCTGTCCTCGTTTTCGCGTATTCGCTGTGGGCCGGTGAATTACCGGTCTTCGGGAGACACTTGACGGACCGCCGGATAAACGGAGGAAGAGGGTCCGCGAACACCGTGGGAATTACCCGGCGTTCCGTGAAAAAGAATCATCGAATTCCGGACCGAATTACCCGGTCCGGTCACGGTCCCGCGTCGCGGGGAGACAAAGCGAGGAGGGTCCGGTTCCGCGTTTCCGCGGAACCGGACCCTCCTCGTCGGTGGGCGATACTGGGTTCGAACCAGTGACCTCTTCGGTGTGAACGAAGCGCTCTCCCGCTGAGCTAATCGCCCGGGCGCAGGAAGAACATTACCCCATGTCACGGGGTGCTCCGCACCACCCCGGTCAGTGCCGCCCGGCGTTCCAGGGCATGACGAGACCGAACTTCCAGAGGTACAGGCCCCCCAGGGTGCAGACGATCACCAGCGCGACGGCCGTGAGGATCAGGTTGCGGCGCCGCACCTTGGGGTCCAGCGCCTTCTGCGCGGCCTCGGTGACCTTGCGCTTCGTCCAGCGCAGCACCAGCTGGGCCCAGACGAACTCGGTGGCCCAGATCGCCATGCCGGCGAAGATGATCACCCAGCCGGGGCCGGGCAGGGGCAGCAGCAGGACGCCGCCGCCGACCACCGCGAGGCCGATCAGGAAGACGCCGACCTGCCAGCTCAGGTGGAGCGGCCGGCTCCGGCGGACGAACCGCGGGGCGCGCGAGCCCAGGCCCCGCCCGTGCCCGTGATCCGCCCCTTCGGAGCCCTCCGTGTCCGCCACCTCGCTCATGGTGGCGCCGGCGCCCGGCGCGCCGCCTTCCGTGCCGTCGGCCGGGGTTCCACGATCGTCCTGTGTCACGTCGGATTCCACCTCGCCCGCTGTCGTGCGCATCCCCCGCGTCCCCCCAGGTTCGTCACTCCCCGTATTCATCAGCGAAACCCTACCCGAGGGAAAGTGATCACCGGAATGGTCGCTTCAAAGGAAGTACCCTCGGCCAGAAGAGGTACATAAACGCACGCAAAACCCTCAGAGGGGTTTACAACGGCATCGTGTGTGGCATGTCGATTTCGCCGACGTGCGAATCCCCGAGCGCACACTGAGCGAAAGGCCCTGGCGCTTATGAACACCACGGTCAGCTGCGAGCTGCACCTGCGCCTCGTTGTATCGAGCGAGTCCTCACTGCCTGTCCCCGCAGGCCTGCGGTACGACACGGCCGATCCCTATGCCGTGCACGCCACCTTCCACACCGGAGCCGAGGAGACGGTCGAATGGGTGTTCGCCCGTGACCTCCTCGCCGAGGGGCTGCACCGGCCGACCGGCACGGGCGACGTCCGTGTCTGGCCGTCCCGCAGTCACGGTCAGGGGGTCGTCTGCATCGCCCTCAGCTCCCCCGAGGGCGAGGCCCTGCTCGAGGCCCCGGCGCGGGCCCTGGAGTCCTTCCTGAAGCGTACGGACGCCGCTGTGCCACCCGGCACGGAGCACCGGCACTTCGATCTCGACCAGGAACTCTCGCACATCCTGGCGGAGAGCTAGGGCGGGAGACCCCCGGGGCGCCTCCGGCCCCGGTCCCCACCACCACTCCAGCAACCTCGGCCGTCCACTCGGGGAGACGGCCGGGGCCGGCGCAAGCACCACGCGAGCCGGCGCGACTCCACACACACCGGCGCCGTCGCCGCGGTCACCCTCCGCGGCGGCGGCGCCGGTGCGTCCGGGGCGGGCCCGGCGCCGGTGGGGGCCGGCAGCCGGGGCGGGCGTTCGCTCCCGGCGTGCGGACCGGCCCTTCCTCCCGCCTGAAAAGCCATTACGATCGGCCACCATCGGCGGGCGGCCCACGCATGCCAGGCAGGGAGCGACACGTGCTGATCACCCACGACACCCGGTGTGCCCTCGACGCGGTGGTGGATCTGGTGAACACCGCGCCGGAGGACGGCGTGGCGGAGGGACTGCCGGACCTCGGCGCGCTCGAGCGGTTCGTCGCGGGGCACCGGATCAGCGACGTGGGAACCCTCTCCGAGCTGGACCTCTCCGCGGTGAGGCGGCTGCGGGCACGGTTCGCGGCGGTGTTCGCGGCCCCGGACGCCCGGATCGCCGCCGGGCTGATCAACGAGCTGGTCGCCGCGGCGGGCACCACGCCGCGGCTGACCGACCACGACGACTACGACTGGCACGTCCACTACTTCGCGCCCGGGGCCTCCGTCGCCGACCACCTGGCCGCGGACTGCGGGATGGCGCTGGCGTTCTTCGTGGTCGCCGGGGAGCAGGAGAGACTGCGGCGCTGCGAGGCGCCGGACTGCCGCCGTGCCTTCGTGGACCTCTCGCGCAACCGTTCCCGGCGCTACTGCGACAGCCGCACCTGCGGAAACCGGCTGCACGTCGCGGCCTACCGGGCCCGGCGCAAGGAAGCGGCGGGCTGAGCCACCCTCTCCGTCCCCCGGGGCCCGGTGGGCCGTGCCGGGGTCTGAGAACGCCGCCCCCGACGGGTGTCGCCGGGGACGCGCGCGGCCGGCTCACAGCAGCAGCAGGTCGTGCAGCGCTGCCATGAGGAACAGGCTCCCGATCACCGCCAGGAAGATCATCAGCGGTGGCTGGGAGAGGGCGAAGAGGCACCCGCGGGGCTCGTGCTCGTCTCCTTCCGGAGACGTGGCGGCCTCGCTCCGAGTCGTGTCCAGCATCTCGGGAGCATCATGGGCCGACGCGCGCCCCCCGGGCGAACGGGAGCCGCGTCGTGCCAGGTAGTGCGCCCGGCGGGCCTCCGCGAGGCCGGTTCGCGACCGGAACGGACCGCTCGTGGGACGCAGCATGATCGCCGACCGAAAAGGTCAGATCATATGCCTCTCGAACTGTCCCCGGCTGTCCCCGACTGTCCCTGACCGTCCTCCGCTGTCTCAGATGCCGTGCTTCTTCAGGATCGCCTCGATGTCGCTGAAGTCGTCCTGGTCGCCGGACCCGGCCGCCGGTCCACGACGGCCGCCCTCCGGGGCCGGAGGCACGGCACGGCGCGAGGCGGCCGGTCCGGCGGCGGGCCGTCCGCCCTCGCCCGGGGTCTCCGGCGTCGCCCTGCGCAGGCGACGGCGCTCCACGGCGCGGCTCAGCAGGAAGAGCAGCCAGGCGGCGCCGAGCAGGCCGAAGCCGACCCAGGCCATCGGGTCGAAGGCGGTGTCGGCGGCCCAGGCGACCGCTCCGGTCAGCACCAGGCCGAGCGGGATCAGGGCGTACGCGGCGATCCGGGCAGCGGTCAGGAAGCGGCGCCGGAAGGCGGTGATCGCGGCGATGCCCAGGCCTGCGGCGGACACCGCGCTGCAGATGGTCTCGGCGAGCATCGGGCCTCCTGACGGACGGGACGGACGGTGACGCTCCCTCCATCGTGCCCCCGCGGCACGCCCGGGCGCCACGGATCCTGGCCGGATCCGGGCCGAAATCAGGGACATCCCCCAGGCGGCCCCTGAGGAGCGGGGGGCGCGGCGCGGCTGGAAGACTGGTCCCATGAGCGACACCTCCTCCAGCACCCCCGCCCCCGTCGTGCTCGACGTCTGGTGCGAGCTGCAGTGCCCCGACTGCCGCACCGCCCTGGACGACGTCCGCGCCCTGCGCGCCCGTTACGGCGACCGGCTGGAGGTGCGGCTGCGCCACTTCCCGCTGGAGAAGCACAAGCACGCCTTCGCCGCGGCGCAGGCCGCCGAGGAGGCGCTGGAGCAGGGCAAGGGCTGGGAGTACGTGGAGGCGGTCCTCGGCCGGGTCGAGGAGCTGGACCGCCGGGGGGAGGCGCTGCTGGTCGACGTCGCGCGGGAGCTCGGGCTCGACGCGGAGGAGGTCGACACGGCGCTGATCGACGGCCGGCACATCCTGATCGTCGACGCCGACCAGGCGGAGGGCAAGGCGATCGGCGTCACGGGGACGCCGACGTACGTCATCGACGGCGAGCGCCTCGACGGGGGCAAGTCCCAGGAGGGCCTCCGCGCCCGCATCGAGACCCTCGCCGACGCCCTCCTCGGCCAGGCCTGACCGCGTCGGCCGCCGGGCGGCCCTGACGCCCGTCCCCGGGCGGCTCCGCGGTCAGAGCAGCGTCTTGTACAGGTGGTGGACGGCGGTGCGGTATCCGAGGGACGCGTAGAGGCGCTCGGCCGGGGTGTTGCCCGCGAAGACGTTGAGGCGCACCGCCGGCCGCCCCTCCGCCGCCGCCCGGGCCTCGGCATGCAGCATCAGGCTCCGTCCGTGTCCCCGGCCGCGCAGGGCGGCCTCGGTGCTGACGTGGTACACGTACACCGGCTCCGGACCGGACGGCTCCGGCGTGGACGCCCGGGAGGGCTCCCCCGGCGTGCCGAACGCCAGCCACAGCATGCCGGCCCGCTCTCCCGCGTGCTCCAGCACCAGGAACTCCATGCCGGCGGTGTCGATGCCGTCCGGCAGGGTGTCGCGCTGGCCGCGGTGCGCCTGGGCGAGGGCCTCCGCCTCGGGGACGCCGCGGTCCGACCACTGCCGGGCGTACTCCTGGACGTCGGCCTCGCGCCAGACCGCGAACTCGTCGGGCCGCATGGCCCGGACACGGCTCCCCGGGGGAAGCGCGGGCGGGGCCGCGTCGAGCCGCTTCTCCATGTTCCGGTTGCGCGTCACGTAGCCGAGCGCCCCCGCCAGCCGCAGCGCGGCCTCCGCCTCCGCGGGCACGGCCACGTCGAGCCGGCGGCAGCCCCAGGAGCGGGCGACCTCCTCGGCGGCGAGCGCGGCCACCGTGGCGCGGCCGCGCCGCCGGTCGGGCTCGTCGATCCGCAGGTCCAGCACCCGGGCCACCATGTCGCCGAACACGGCCGAGGTGCCCAGCCGCACGGAGCCGACGGGGCGGCTGTTCACACACACCTGGTACCGGCGCGACCGGCTGCCGTCGTTCTCCTGCTGCAACGGCTCGATGGGCCGCAGGGTGGTGGTCATGCCGTGGTTCTACCCCACCGGCGTCCTGCGGCCACCACGGTCACGGGTCGAGGTCGTCGCCCGACCGCTCCGCGAAGAGCCGCATCGCCTTCGCCGTCAACGGACCCTCGACGCCGGGCAGTTCACGGTCGTCCACGCGGTGCACCGCCTGCACGTCGCGGAGCGAGGAGGTCAGGAACACCTCGTCGGCGCGCTCCAGGACGTCCAGCGGCAGGTCGGTCTCCCGCGCGCCGGTCCACTCGGCCACCAGCTCGCGGGTGATGCCCGCCAGGCAGCCGGAGGCGAGCGGCGGGGTGAGGATCTCGCCGTCCAGGACGACGAAGACGTTGGAGCCGGTGCCCTCGCAGAGCTGCCCGACGGTGTTGCCGAACAGGGCCTCGGAGGCGCCCTGTTCGTGGGCGCGGGCGAGCGCGACGACGTTCTCCGCGTAGGAGGTGGTCTTCAGGCCGGTGAGCGCGCCGCGCTCGTTGCGGGTCCACGGCACGGTGATCACCGCGGTGGAGTCCGGGCGGGCCTTGGCCTCGCCGAGCGCCACCACCAGCGTGGTGCCCCGGTCGCCGCGGTCGGAGCCGAGCGGGCCGTGGCCACCGGTGTAGGTGATCCGCAGACGGCCCAGCGGCAGGCCCGGGTGGGCGTCGATCACGGCCGCGCAGGCGCGGCGGACCTCGTCGGCGTCGGGGGCGGGCAGGCCGAGCCCCCGGGCGGACCGGGCGAGCCGGTCCAGGTGGCGGGTGAGGGCGAAGGGCTTCCCGTCGACCGTCTTCACCGTCTCGAAGATGCCGTCCCCCACGGTCAGCCCGTGGTCGAGGACGGAGACGCGGGCGGACTCGATGTCCTTGAGCCCGCCGTCGAGCCATATCTTCACGAAAGGGTCCCTCCACTGGTGTCGTACGTTCCCGACGCTACCGCGAGCAGCCGGGACGCCTTGAGCTCGGTCTCCGCCCACTCCCGCTCCGGGTCGGAGTCCCAGGTGATCCCGGCGCCGGTCCCGAAACGCAGCACGGCGGAGTCCGGGCCGTCCCGGTCGATCCAGAAGGTGCGGATGCCGACGGCCAGCTCGGCGCACCCGCGGTCGGCGTCGACCCAGCCGATGCCACCGCAGTAGGGGCCGCGCGGCCCCCGCTCGAGCGCGGCGAGGATCGTCAGGGCGCTCTCCTTGGGTGCGCCGGTCACCGAGCCGGGCGGGAAGGCGGCGGCCAGCAGCTCGGGCCAGCCGGCCCCGGGCAGCAGCTCGCCGCGCACCGTGGAGACCAGGTGGACCAGGCCGGGGTGCTTCTCCACCGTGCACAGGTCGGGCACGGTGACGCTGCCGGTGCGGCAGACCCGGCCGAGGTCGTTGCGGACCAGGTCGACGATCATGACGTTCTCGGCCGTGTCCTTGGGCAGCAGGTCCGCCTCCGTCCGTCCGGTCCCCTTGATCGGGCCGGACTCCACGGTCCGCCCGTCGCGGCTGAGGAAGAGCTCCGGGGAGGCGGTGGCGATCTCCACCCCGTGCTCCGGCAGACGGATCGTTCCTGCGTACGGCGCCGGGTTGCCGCGCGCCAGCAGCGCCGTCAGGTCGTCGACGTCAGCGTGCGGGGCGACGGGCGCGGCGAGAACGCGGCAGAGGTTGGCCTGGTAGACCTCGCCGGCCGCTATGTGCCGGTGGATGCGGCGCACGCCTTCGGTGTACGCGGCGCGGTCGAGCGAGGACGTCCAGTCGCCGGGGGCGGGCGCCGGCCACCGTCCGGGGACCGGCGCGGGAACCGGCTCGGCGCGGACGTCGGCGAAGCGCGCGCAGGTCAGACGACCCTCGTAGTCGGCGGCGACGGCCCAGAAACCGCTGGAGTCGAGCGCTGCCGGGTCGTCGGTGACGTCGAGCAGGCCGGTGGCGACGAGGCCGCCGAACCGGGCGAGGGATGGGAGGTGCTGCACTCCGCCGAGTGTAGGCCGGGACGGGCGAGGCTTTCCGGGCCGGTGGGACCGGGCGCCGCGGGCGCGGGTGCGGGACCTGCCGGAACACGCTCCGTCGAGGTCCGCCGCGGCATGCTGGGCAAACGCGTTTTTGTACTGGCCCGGGAATGGGCTAAAGTTCAACACGTCGCCGGGACGCGGAAGCGGACCGAAACGACAGGCGGACGTAGCTCAGTTGGTAGAGCGCAACCTTGCCAAGGTTGAGGTCGCGAGTTCGAGCCTCGTCGTCCGCTCGCATGAAGAGCAGGGGATCTTCCCGAACCCCTGCGCTCCTGGTGGAGTGGCCGAGAGGCGAGGCAACGGCCTGCAAAGCCGTCTACACGGGTTCAAATCCCGTCTCCACCTCCAAGGACGATTAGCTCAGCGGGAGAGC
Organism: Streptomyces sp. NPDC056600; assembly: GCF_042792855.1. Classification (NCBI taxonomy): domain Bacteria; kingdom Bacillati; phylum Actinomycetota; class Actinomycetes; order Kitasatosporales; family Streptomycetaceae; genus Streptomyces; species Streptomyces sp. NPDC056600. The sequence goes on along the minus strand of NZ_JBHTVQ010000008.1, from coordinate 75,467 downwards.
GCTTCCCTGACACGGAAGAGGTCACTGGTTCAATCCCAGTATCGTCCACCGGTCCGCAAGGACCTGATCCGCAAGGATCCCCGCGCGATTAGCTCAGCGGGAGAGCGCTTCCCTGACACGGAAGAGGTCACTGGTTCAATCCCAGTATCGCGCACGCGGTAGGCACGGCCCCCGGGCCGCGCACCTGCCTCGAGGACGATTAGCTCAGCGGGAGAGCGCTTCCCTGACACGGAAGAGGTCACTGGTTCAATCCCAGTATCGTCCACACCGGCGCGAAGCCCCCGTCCACCTCGGTGGACGGGGGCTTCCGCGTTTCCGTCGTCCCCGCGCGCCCCGGCGGCCCCGCGGAAGGGGCCGTCGGGCGGCGTCGGGACGAGGGACGTCAGGACGAGAAGAGCATCCGGCCGAAGCTGTTCGGGCGGTGGTGCCCGCCGTGGCCGTGGTGGCCGGCGTGCGGAGCGCCCCAGGCCGGGGCACCCGGGGCCGCGGGCGGGGCGGGCTGGGCCCACTGGGCCTCCAGCCGGGTCAGCGTCTCCAGCTCGCCGTAGTCGAGGAAGATCCCCCGGCAGCCCGAGCACTGCTCGATCTGGACCCCGTTGCGGTTGTAGGTGTGCATCGGCGCGTGACACTTCGGACAGTGCATCGACGGATCAACTCCTCGTATCGCGGTGCGTGTTCTCTGGTGCTGCGGCTCTCGCCCTCACAGACTCTCCCCCGGACGCGGTCGGTTGCACCTCGGTCGGACGGATCCGTCACACCGGGTCGACCGGACCGTCCCCGGAGGCCGCCATGCGTCCGCAGGCGTCGACCAGCGCCTCCTCCGCCTCGTCCAGCGCCCGTCCGGCGAGGGCGGCCTTGGTGACGGACCGGGCGGCGGTCTGCACGGTCAGGGCGCGGGCGGGCACGTCCAGCGCCGGCCAGGGGTCGCCCTCGGCGGGCACGGCGGGGCCGCGGGCGGCACGGTAGGCGTGCAGGAAGCGCTGCCACGCCTCGGCGGGCAGCAGGCCGCAGGCGTACCAGGAGGCGGGCCGGGCGAGGTCCCAGGCGGGGACGCCGACGCCGAGGTCGTCGACGTCTATCAGCCGCCACGGCCCGTGGGGGGCGGGGTGGCGGACCAACTGCCCCAGGTGCAGGTCTCCGTGGCAGAGCGCGCCCGCGGCTGCGGGCGGGGCGGGTTCCTCGTCGCGGGCCCAGGGCGGCAGGGCCCGCCAGGCGCGCAGCAGCACCGGGACGGCCGGATGGCCCGGGGCGCCGGCGGCGAGGCCGGCGACCGCCAGGGCCGCCTTGGCGGGGCCGCGCATGGCGGGCAGGCCGGGCGGCGGCGGGATGCGGTGCAGGCGGGCGGTCAGGGCGGCGGCTTCCTCCCAGGGGGCCGCGTCCGGGTCGTCGGGGTCGACGGGCAGGCCGAGCGGCCACCGGGTCACCAGACGCCCGTCCAGGGGGACGGGGGACGGGTCCAGGGGCGGCAGCAGGATCTCCGGCAGGGCGGCGGCCACCGCGACGCGGGCACCCAGCGCGGCCGGGTCGGTGCCGGGGGCGTGGGCCTTGGCGACGGTGCGGTGGTGGCGGACGACGGTGGCGTCCGGGCGGTCGGCCAGGGTGCCGGTGACGCACCCCGGGCAGGGCTCGGCGGCGGGGTGGGCCGCGGCGCGGGCGTGTGCGTGGAGGTCTGCCGGCATGGCGGTGAGCGTACGCGGGCAGTGGATCACGGTGTGGACGAGGACGATGCGGCCCGACGAGGCCTGTGAAAACCCCACGCCGGCGCGGCGAACGCGCCGCGCCGGCGTGGTGGTGCCGTCCGTCGTACCCCCGTCCCCACGGGGTTCGTTCGGGCCGATGTCCCCACCCGGACCGCTCTTCCGGGCCCGGGACGCACTCGGCGTCCCGGCACCACGCCCTCGGACGACGTCTGCGTGGCCACATGAGGAATCCTCGCGCGGATTCGGGGCCGCGGCGTCATGCCCCCGGATGAACCGGGCCGCTGCGGCTACTTCCCAGGGTGGAGAAGCGGAGGCCGGAGCTTCGCCCCGCGCGTGGCGGCGAGTGACGTGGCTCACGCGGCGGTACCGTCGCCAAACCCCGTACGCAGGCGGCATCTTGGCAGCCGCGGGCCCGCAAACGCGTTCGCGCAGGGGTGAGCGGGCGCGGCCTGAACGCGCGGCGCGGCCGGGAAACGTAAGCTGTTGGCTCGTCAGACGGACCGGGCAGCGGGGATGAACATGGCGATGATGCGCCTCAGGCGCGAGGACCCGCGCGTCGTCGGCTCGTTCAGGCTGCACCGGCGGCTCGGCGCGGGCGGGATGGGCGTGGTCTACCTGGGCTCCGACCGGCGGGGCCAGCGGGTCGCGCTCAAGGTGATCCGGCCGGACCTGGCCGAGGACCAGGAGTTCCGGTCGCGTTTCGCCCGTGAGGTGTCGGCGGCGCGGCGGATCCGGGGCGGCTGCACGGCGCGGCTGGTGGCGGCGGACCTGGAGGCCGAGCGGCCCTGGTTCGCCACGCAGTACGTGCCGGGGCCTTCGCTGCACGACCGGGTCGCCGAGGAGGGTCCGCTGCCGGCGGCGGAGGTCGCGGCGGTCGGCGCGGCGCTCTCCGAGGGGCTGGTCGCGGTGCACGAGGCCGGTGTGGTCCACCGGGACCTCAAGCCGTCCAACATCCTGCTGTCCCCCAAGGGCCCTCGGATCATCGACTTCGGCATCGCCTGGGCGACGGGGGCGTCCACGCTCACCCACGTCGGCACGGCGGTGGGCTCCCCCGGGTTCCTCGCCCCCGAGCAGGTGCGGGGGGCGGCGGTGACGCCGGCCACCGACGTGTTCGCGCTGGGCGCGACGCTGGCGTACGCGTCGACGGGTGACTCTCCGTTCGGCCACGGCAGCTCCGAGGTGATGCTGTACCGCGTGGTCCACGAGGAGCCGCAGCTGCGGGGTGTGCCGGGGGCGCTGGCCCCGCTGGTGCGGGCCTGTCTGGCCAAGGACCCCGAGCAGCGGCCGACGACGCTGCAGCTGTCGCTGCGGCTGAAGGAGATCGCGGCGCGGGAGGCTCAGGGGCTGGGACTGGGCGAGGCGCGGTCCGCCGGGCGGGACGACGGCGCGGGCGGCTCGGCCGCGGCCGCGACGGTGCGGACGCCGGTGCCGCGGGGGTCGGCGCCGTCCGCCCCTGTGGGACGGACGCCGGTGCGGTCCTCCGGGGGCACGGCTTCGCCCTCCCCGGCGGCGGCGCGGCGGTCCGCCTCCCCCACGCCGGCGCGGCGGCGTCCTCCCTCCACCGGGGGGAGCCGGCCGGGCCGCAAGGGCGCCGTCCCCTCCTCGCGGGGCGGCCGCACGGCGTCCGGGACGGGCACGGGCACGGGCGGCTCGCGCAGCGGCACGAAGCTGCGGCCGGCCAATCCACGCCTGCTGCGGCAGCGGCTGACCGTGTTCGTGGTGGTGACGCTGCTGGCGGCGCTGGGCATCGCGACGGTTCAGGGGTGCCAGGGGCCGTCGGACGACTCGGGCGCCGCGGCTCCGCCTTCGGCCACGGCCGCCCCGGCGACTCCCTCCACGGACCCGCCGGCTCAGCGGACCGACCCCGCCCTCACGGGCTGACCGTCGGTCCGCAGGCCCGGCCGGCGCCCCACGGACCCACGCGCTTCCCAGCTCCCTGCCCCGCCCTGCCGCCACATGGCCCTGGCCCAGGCCCGACCGTCCCCACTCCACGGGGGGAACCGACGGCGGCCCTGCCAACCCACCCCGCGCGTCGCGGACCGGACACGCTCCCTGGAGCGCCCCGGCCCCACGGACCGCCCCGGCCCCACAGACTGCCCGGGGCCCAGGGGCCCGGCATGGCCCGCATCAGTGGAGCGCCCGCGCCCGGCGGCCGCTCCCTGGGCGGGCCCACGGACCGGGCAGGGCCCTCCGGCGACCCCACCTCAAGGACCTGTCCGACGACGCGCGCCACGCGACCGAACGAACCCGACACGGTCTCGCCGACCGTCCGCCGCATGCCGTCCGGCCCGCTTCGACGAGCCGGCGGTCCCGACCGGCCCAGGGACCGATCCGGGCCCACGGACCGGCCAAGGCCCCTCCATCAGCACCCCACCCACCCCCGGTGCCGCCCCGCCCCCCGTGCCAAGACGGCAGCTCGTTCCCCACCGCCGCCCACCTCGCCTCCTACGCCGGACTCGCCCCGGCAACCCGGCAGTCGGGAACCTCGATCCACGGCGAACACGCCCCCAGAGGAGGCAACCGGCAGCTGAAACGGGCGATGTTCCTCTCCGCGTTCTCAGCCCGGCACGATCCCGCCTCACGGACCTACTACGACCGCTGCCGAGCCCGAGGCAAAACCCACACCCAGGCCCTCCTCCGCCTCGCCCGCCACCGCATCAGCGTCCTGTTCGCCGTGCTCCGCGACGGAACCTTCTACGAACCGAGAAGCCCCCGCACAGCTTGACGAAGGACATAGAGGCACCCCCACTGGGCAGCGCCTCGTTGCGGTCGCGTGTGGTGCGGATCTCCGCCGGCGCCCGGCGTCCGCCCGGACGCGAAGCCGGACACCCCGCCCCGGGGGCCGCGCGTTGACCTAGAGCTCACTCGAGCACTTAGCGTCGCCGGCATGACGACACCGCAGCGCACAACCGGTTCCCGCTTCGGCGCCCGCAGTACCGCGGACGACGTCCTGAGCGGCATCGACCTGTCCGGCACCACCGCTCTCGTCACCGGCGGCTACTCGGGGCTCGGGCTGGAGACGACCCGCGCCCTGGCACGGGCCGGAGCCCGGGTGGTCGTGCCCGCGCGGCGGCGGGAGGCCGCCGAGAAGGCCGTCGGGGACGTCGACGGCGTGGAGACCGCCGACCTCGACCTGTCCGACCTCGGCAGCGTCCGCCGGTTCGCCGAGCGGTTCCTGGACTCGGGGCGCGAGGTCGGCATCGTGATCAACAGCGCGGGGATCATGGCCTGTCCCGAGACCCGGGTGGGTCCCGGCTGGGAGGCGCAGTTCGCCGTCAACCACCTCGGCCACTTCGCGCTGGTCAACCGTCTCTGGCCGGCGATCGCGAGCGGTGGCGGACGTGTGGTCTCCGTGTCCTCCGGGGCGCACGGCATGGGCATGCGCTGGGACGACGTGCAGTTCGAGCGCGGCTACGACCGGTGGCAGGCGTACGGCCAGGCGAAGGCGGCGAACGTGCTGTTCGCGGTGGGCCTCGACGCACGGGGACGGGGCGCCGGCGTCAGGGCGTTGGCGGTGCACCCGGGCAGCATCCTCACCCCGCTGCAACGGCACCTCAGTACCACGGAGATGGTGGACGCGGGCTGGATCGACGAGAGCGGCGCACTCGCCGACCCCACCTTCAAGACGCCCGCGCAGGGCGCGGCGACGCAGGTGTGGGCGGCGACCTCCCCCGGCCTGGCGGGCCTGGGCGGCGTGTACTGCGAGGACTGCGACATCGCCGGACCGGCCGCCGAGGGAGTGGAGGGCGGAGTGCACTCCCACGCGACCGACCCCGGGCAGGCCGCGCGGCTGTGGGAGCTGTCGGCCCGCCTCACCGGCGTCGACGCGTTCGCCGGCGCGGGCCGGTGACTGAGCGGCGGACGGGGCCGCCGCGCGGTTCAGGCCGGGCGGCGGGGCCGGGTGGCGTAGAAGGCGACCGCTGAGGCCGCGGCGACGTTGAGGGAGTCGACGCCCTCGGCCATGGGGATGGTGACGTGGACGTCCGCCTCGGCCAGGACGCTCGGGCTGAGGCCGTCGCCCTCGGTGCCGAAGACGAGGGCCAGGCGCTCGTCGTCGCGCGCGGCCAGCTCGTCCAGCGTGACGGCCTGCTCGCTCAGGCAGAACGCGGCCACCGTGAAGCCGGCCTCCCGCAGCCGCCCGACGTCCGCGGGCCAGGTCTCCAGCCGGGTCCACGGCACCTGGAACACCGTGCCCATCGACACCTTCACCGCCCGCCGGTACAGCGGGTCCGCGCAGCGCGGGGTGAGCAGCACCGCGTCGACGCCCAGCGCGGCGGCGTTGCGGAACGCGGCGCCGATGTTGGCGTGGTCGACGATGTCCTCGAAGACGGCCACCCTCCGCGCCCTGGGCAGGAGTTCGGCGACGTCGCGCAGCGGCTCGCGCGCCATGGAGGCGAGCGCGCCGCGGTGCACGTGGTAGCCGGTGACCTGTTCGGCGACCTCGGGCGTCACCAGGAGGACGGGGGCGTCGGTCGTCTCGACGACGTCGGCCATCACCCCCGCCCACTTGGGCGTGAGCATCATGGACCGCATGGCGTGGCCGCCGTCGACGGCGCGCCGGATCACCTTCTCGCCCTCGGCGATGAACAGGCCTTCGGCGGGTTCCCGGCGGCGGCGCAGTTCGACGTCGGTGAGGTCGGTGTAGTCGGCGAGCCGGGGGTCGGCGGGGTCGTCGACGAGGACGGGTTCGGCCATGGGGTGCGGTGCCTTACGTGAGCGTGGCGGCGCCGACGGAGACCACCGGGCCGATGACGATGACGGCGGGCGGCCGGACGTCCTCGGCGCGGACGACCTCGGCGACCGTGGCGAGGGTGGCGTCCACCCGCCGCTGGGCGCTGGTGGTGCCCTCCTGGACGAGGGCGACGGGGGTGTCGGGCGCCTTGCCGTGGGTGATCAGCGTCTCGGCGATGCGGCCGATCTTGTCGACGCCCATCAGGATGACGAGGGTGCCGGTGAGCTTGGCCATGGCCGCCCAGTCGACCAGGGAGCGCTCGTCGTCGGGGGCGACGTGGCCGCTGAGGACGGTGAACTCGTGGGCGACGCCCCGGTGGGTGACCGGGATGCCGGCGGCGGCCGGGACGGAGATGGACGAGGAGATGCCGGGGACCACGGTGCAGGCGATGCCGGCCTCGGCGAGCGCCTGGGCCTCCTCCATGCCGCGGCCGAAGACGAACGGGTCGCCGCCCTTGAGGCGGACCACGGCCTTGCCCTGCTTCGCGTGCTCGATCAGGGCGTTGTTGATGGCCTCCTGGGCCATGTAGCGCCCGTAGGGGATCTTCGCGGCGTCGATGACCTCGACGTGCGGCGGGAGTTCGTCGAGCAGGTCGCGCGGGCCGAGCCGGTCGGCGATGACGACGTCGGCCTCGGCGAGCAGTCTGCGGCCGCGCACGGTGATCAGGTCGGGGTCGCCGGGGCCGCCGCCGACCAGGGCGACGCCGGGGGTCTTGGTGCGGTGCTGCGGGGCGACCAGGGTGTTGTCGCGCAGGCCCTCGACGACGGCGTCGCGGATGGCGGCGGTGTGGCGCGGGTCGCGGTCCTTGGCCTCGGTGGTGAGGACGGCGACGGTGACGCCTCCGGCGCGGCCGGTGGCGGGGGTCCAGGCGGTGGCGGCGTCGGCGTCGTCGGAGCGGACGCACCACACGCGACCGCGCTCGGCCTCGGCGGAGGCCGCGGTGTTGGCCTCGGGGTCGCTGGTGGCGACGACGGCGTACCAGGCGCCCGCCAGGTCGCCGTCGGCGTAGCGGCGGCGTTCCCAGGTGATCTCGCCGGCGTCGGCCATCGCCTCGACGGATGGGGTGGCGGACGGGGAGACCAGGGTGACGTCGGCGCCGGCCGCGACCAGGGCGGGGAGGCGGCGCTGGGCGACCTGTCCGCCGCCGAGCACGACCACTCGGCGGCCGGCGAGGCGCAGGCCCACGGGGTAGGCGGGGTGTTCGGCCATGGGGCGGCTCCCTGGGAACGGGCTGCTGGGGACGCTGCCGGGCCGCTTCGGGCATGCCCGGCAGGGGTGGGAGCTGCGCCGTCGGAGCTGCCCTGACAGGGGGAGTTTATGGCGTGCGGTGGGCCCGGACCGGGGCAGGGCGGTGTGATCTTCGCACGATCTCTCGCCCCGCCCCGTCCTGGCGGTGCTACTTCTCGGTGACGCCGGCCGAGTCGAAGGTGGCCACCTCGTGCATGGCACGGGCGGTGGACTGCACCAGCGGCAGCGCGAGCAGCGCGCCGGTGCCCTCTCCGAGGCGGAGGTCCAGGTCGACCAGCGGGCGCAGGCCCAGCTTGTTGAGCGCGGCGACGTGTCCCGGCTCGGCGCTGCGGTGGCCGGCGATGCAGGCGGCCAGTACCTCGGGGGCGATGGCGCGGGCCACCAGGGCGGCGGCGCCGGCGCTGACGCCGTCCAGGATGACCGGCGTGCGCAGGCAGGCGCCGCCGAGCAGCAGGCCGACCATGGCGGCGTGCTCCAGGCCGCCGACGGCGGCGAGGACGCCGATCGGGTCCGCCGGGTCGGGCCGGTGCACCTCGAGGGCGCGGCGGACGACGTCGGTCTTGCGGGCCAGCGTCTCGTCGTCGATACCGGTGCCGCGGCCGGTGACCTCGGCCGGGTCGGTGTCGGTGTAGACCGAGATGAGGGCGGCGGAGGCGGTGGTGTTGGCGATGCCCATCTCACCGGTGAGCAGCGCCTTGTTGCCGGCCGCGACCAGGTCGCGGGCGGTCTCGATGCCCACCTCGATGGCGGCCTTGACCTCCTCGCGGGTCATCGCGGGCCCCTGCGTCATGTCGGCGGTGCCGGGCCGCACCTTGCGGGGCAGCAGGCCCTGCTGGGGCGGCAGTTCGGCGGCCACGCCGACGTCCACCACGCACAGTTCGGCGCCGACCTGGGTGGCGAAGGCGTTGCTGACCGCGCCGCCGCCCAGCATGTTGGCGACCATCTGGGCGGTGACCTCCTGCGGCCACGGGGTCACGCCCTGGGCGTGGACGCCGTGGTCGCCGGCGAACACCGCGACGGCGGCGGGCTCGGGGATCGGCGGCGGGCACTGCCGGGACAGGCCGCACAGCTGGGCGGAGATGATCTCCAGCATGCCGAGCGCGCCGGCCGGCTTGGTCATCCGCTTCTGCCGCTCCCACGCCTCGCCGAGCGCCTTGGCGTCCAGCGGGCGGATCCCGGCGATGGTCTCGGCGAGCAGGTCGTGCGGCTCCTCGCCGGGCAGCGCGCGGCGGCCGTATGCCTCCTCGTGCACCGCCCAGGACAGCGGGCGCCGCTTGGACCAGCCGGCCTGCACCAGCTCGGGCTCGTCCGGGAACTCGTCGACGTAGCCCACGCAGAGGTAGGCGACGACCTCCAGGTATTCGGGCAGGCCGAGGGCGCGGACCATCTCCCGCTCGTCGAAGAAGCTCACCCAGCCGACGCCGAGACCCTCGGCGCGCGCGGCGAGCCAGAGGTTCTCGACGGCCAGGGCCGCGGAGTAGGGGGCCATCTGCGGCTGGGTGTACCGGCCGAGGGTGTGCTGTCCGCCGCGGGTCGGGTCGGCGGTGACCACGATGTTCACGGGAGTGTCGAGGATGGCCTCGATCTTCATCTCCTTGAACTTCTTCGCCCGGCCCTTGGGCAGCGACTTGGCGTACGCCTCGCGCTGGGCCATGGCCAGTTCGTGCATCTGCTGCCGGGTCTCCTCGGAGCGGATGACGACGAAGTCCCAGGGCTGGGAGTGCCCGACGGACGGCGCGTGGTGCGCGGCCTCAAGGACGCGGCGCAGCACCTCGTGCGGGATGGGGTCGGGGCGGAAGCCCTGGCGGATGTCGCGGCGCTCGCGCATCACCCGGAGCACGGCCTCGCGTTCGGCCTCGGCGTAGCCGGGGGCGGCGGGCTGGGGCTCGGCGTCCTGGCCGACGGCGGCCGGCTCGGCGAGTTCCTCCACCACGGCCGGGGTGTCCTCGCCGACGGGGGCGGGCTCGACGGAGCCCGTGTCCACGGCCGGGGCCTCGGGGTGTACCACCGGCTCCGCGGCCTGGGGCGCCTCCGCGTCCTCCACGGCGTCCGCCGCCGCGACGGGTGCGGCCTCGTCGGCGTCCGGCTGCGGGGCCGCGAGGTCCTGAGGCTCGACGGCCGCCGGCTCGGCGGTGATGCTCTCGCCCTCGCGGGGGGCGGGGACGAGCGCGACGGGAACCTCGGGGGTCTGCGGCTGCTCGCCGGCCGCGGACTCGGCGGCCGCTTCCGCGGGCTGCTCGAGGGCGGGCTGCGCCTCGTGCTCGGCGGCGGCGTCGGCGACCGGGGCCACCTCGAACTGCCCGGACGCCACGGCCTGTCCGTCCACACCCGCCTGCTCGGCGGCGGCCTGCGCCGCGGCAGCCTGCTCGGCGGCGATCTGCTCGGCCGCGGCCGTGGCAGCGGCGTGCTCTGCGGCGGCGTGGTCAGCGGCAGCCTGCTCGGCAGCGGCCTGTTCTGCGGCGGCCTGTTCTGCGGCGGCCTGTTCTGCGGCGGCCTGCTCCGCGGCGGCGTGCTCGGCAGCGATCTGCTCGGCAGCGATCTGCTCGGCGGCGGCCCGCTCCGCAGCCTGGGCTGCGAGGTCGGCGGTCTCCGCGCCCGGGGCCTGGGCGGCCCATGCCTCCCCCGCGGCGGCCGCGGGGCGGCCGGGGGCCGGGGCCAGGTGCGGTGGCGCGGGGACGGTGCCGGGGACCGGCACGAACTCGCCCAGCGGCTGCTCGGCGAGGGCGAACTGCCCGGAGGCGTCCTGCCCGTGGGCCGTGGCCTGCTGCGCGGCGGCGAGGTCGTGGGCCGCGATGCCCTGGCGGCCGCCGAGCGTGCCGTGCCCGGAGAGGGTGTCGTTGGGGAAGCTCTGCCGCAGGGCGGCGGCGTCCTGCCCCGCGTACGTGTCCTGCGCCCCGTGGTAGGTGTCCTGCGCGCCGTCGAGGGCGTCCTGCGGGGCGGGGGCGAACGCCTCCTGCCCGCCGAACGTGTCCTGCGCGGCGGTCTCCTGACCGGCGTACGCCTGCTGCTGCGGGGCGACGGAGTACTGGCCGGTGCCGCCGTCGGCCTGGGCGGCGTAGGCCGTGCCCGCGCCGTGCGAGGCGTCGGCGGCCGGGTAGGCCTCCCCGGCCATGGCGTAGGCGTCACCGGCGGGTGCCTGCCCGTTGTGGGCGGCGGTCCGCTCCGGGTGACCCTGGGCCGCCTCCTGCCCGGTGGGCGTGCCGCCCCAGGGGGCGGGGTGCTGGCTGGCGGGGCCGGCGCCCTGGGACTCGAGGTACTCCGGGGCCGCTCCCTGCTGCCCCAACTGACGGACGACGGTGGCCGGTCCGCGGTCGGCGAGGGACCGCACGGGGCTCATCGAGGCGTCCGGGGTCGGCGGGCCGAGGTGCAGCGGGCGGCGCGGGCCGCCGCGTCCGGACGCCTGGGCGGCGGCGCCGAGGTCGTAACTTCCGCTGTCGTGGACGCCGGTGGCGTGGGACGTCGCTCCGGCGCCCTGGTGCTCCTGGCCGCCGTGCTCAGGACCGCCCTGCGCCGCGGCGCCGGCCTGGTCCGCCCCCGCGGGCTGCTCGGCGTAGGCCGGGTACCCGGCCGCACCCTGCTGCTCCGCGTAGGCCTGCTCGGGGTAGGCCTGCTGCTCGGGGTACGCCTGCTCCGCGTACGCCTGCTGACCATGGGCCTGCTGACCATGGGCCTGCTGACCGTGGCCGCGCTGACCGTGCTGGTCCGCGTAGGCGCCCTCCGGGTAGCCGCCTTCGGCGTAGCCGCCCTCCGGGTACGCGCCTTCCTGCCCCGGCGGCACCTCGTTGCCCCAGGCGCCCTGGGCGCCCGGCAGCAGGAGCTGGTCTTCCTCGGCGGTCGGCTCGGAGAGGTAGGTGTAGGAACCCGGCGCGGGGACGCCCGGCTGTTCCACCGTGCCTGCGCTCTCCGGCAGTCCGTCGCCCGGGACCTGGCCGGTGTCGGTCATGCGTACCCCTCGCCCATCGGTTGGTGCTTCTGACGACCTGCTCGTCCGGAGCGGCGCGCGGACCGCCCGTCCTGTTGAACGAGCGGGCCCGCCGAGCGGCACGAGAGACCCGCCCACTCGGACGAGGAGCCGACAACTCGCATTGTCGCCGTCCCCCGCCCTCCGACGCAGGCCGATCCGGCAAGGTCCGTGGTGGAACCCGCCTTCTCGTGCGCCTCCGGCGCCGTCGTACCGCACCCGTCCTTCCGGCCGGCGGTCTTGTCCGGACATGGTCCGACGAGAACCGAAATCCAGGCGTGGTACAACGATCGGCCAGCCTACCCCGCGCCCCGACACCGTTCGATCACGGGGCGCTACTGACGGCGGGCGGCGGCGTGCCGGCCGGGGGTCAGCGGGTCCGCTCGCGAGGCCGCTCGCCGCAGAGGAGGAATCCGACGCTGCGGCCGTTCTCGGTCCACTGCTCGGCGTCGAGGGTGACGGACTGCAGGAGCGAGCAGTCGACCGCGAAACCGCGCTCGGCCAGGCGGCGGCCCGCGAGTTCGGCGACGTCCCGGGTGGGGACGTGGGCGACGATCCGCTCGGGCCGGCGGTCGGCGACGGCGGCGATCACCTCCGCTCCCCCGTCGGCGATCCGCACCACGTCGGGCTCGGGCAGGTCCTCCAGGACGTGCGGGGCGGCGCCCCGGACGGTCTGGAGCTGCACGCCGGCCCGGCGGGCGGCGCGCTCGGTGCGGGCGCAGGCCTCCGGGTCGCGGTCGACGGCGATGACGGCGGCCCCGGCGCGGGCGGCCTCGACGGAGAACGCGCCGCTGCCGCAGCCGATGTCCCAGACCAGGTCGCCCAGGCGCGGGCCCAGCCGGGACAGTTGGGCGGCCCGCAGGGGTTCCGCCTCCGCCTCGCCCAGGGGCCCGTCGTAGCAGTCGGCGGGCAGGACCCAGCCGCGGGGACCGGTGGGCGCGCGGCCGGCGATCCAGGGGGCGGACTCGGCGAGGGTCGGGGCGCCGATGGCGATCACCACGTTCGGGTCGCGCCAGCTGTGGTCGGCGGCGCGGTCGGAGGTGACGATGCTCACCTGCTCGCGGTCGGTGCCGAGTTCCTCGCAGACCACGAAGGTGCGGGGCGCGCCCTCGAGGAGCAGTCCGAGTTCGGCGGGTCCGGCGCCCGGGGCGGTGAGGACGGCGACCTTGGTGTGGGCGCGGCAGACGTTGACGGCCCGGCGCAGGGTGCGCGGCTGGGCGACGACGACCAGGGCGTCGTCCCAGGGCATTCCGGCGCGGGCGAAGGCGGCGGCGACCGAGGAGACGGCCGGGACCACCTCGACCTCGAGCCCGAACTCCGGTGCGCGCAGGGTGCGCACGACGCCGAAGAAACCGGGATCCCCGTCGGCGAGGACCACGGCGGTGCCGCGGTGGCCGGCGATCCGGCGGGCGGCGAGCGGGAGACTGCCGAGGGTGACGCGTTCGGCGGTGGGCGGCACCTCGGGCAGTGCCAGGTGGTGGGGGGCTCCGGCCACCAGGGTGGCGGCGCCGAGCGCGGAGAGTCCCGCGGCGGTCAGAGGCGAGCCGTCCCAGCCGATCACCGTGACGCGGTCGGCCATCGTCGTCAGTCTCCAGGGGGGTGGGGTGCGGTGCTGTCCGCGGGCGGTCGGGCGGGTCCGGTCGGGGGCGCGCTGTGAGGTTACCCCGCGGACGGCGGAGCAAGGGTCAGTCCCAGTCCGCGTACTCTCCGACGCCCTCGAAGTCCTCCGGGAGCAGGCTCCAGACGATGAGGTCGGTGCGCACGTCGCTCCACACGCCGGTGTCGTCCTTGGCCCGGGCTATGAAGGCGCCGCGCAGCACGCCCTCGCTGACGCAGCCGATCTTCTGCGCGACCTGCTGGGAGGCGGCGTTGTCGGCGGCGGTGCGCAGTTCCATGCGCTCGAACTTCTGGTCGCGGAAGAGCCACTGGGCGGCGGCCACGGTGGCCTCGGTGGCGTAGCCCTCGCCGCGGGCCCAGGGGGCGATCACGTAGGCGACCTCGGCGGAGCGGATCCGCCAGTCGGTGTGGTGCAGGCGCAGCGTGCCGACCAGGCGCTGGGTGAGGAACTCGGTGACGGCCAGGACGATGCCGCGGCCCTCGGTGCGCTCGGCGGGGGCGCCCTCGGCGATCCACCGGCGGGCGTGGTCCTCGGTGTAGGGATGCGGGACGGAGGTCCAGGCGACGACCTGCTCGTCGTTCAGCATCTCGGTGTAGGCGGGGACGTCCGCCTCCTCGAGCGGACGCAGGACCAACCGCTCCGTGCTGATGGAGATGTCGGGGAAGGTGCCGTTCATGCGCCGCTCCGGGTGTCGGGGAACCGTTTCGGACCTGCTGAACTCTTCAGCATGCAGCATGAAATCACCGATCAGGACGGCGGGGTCCACTCCGGCGGCCGGTGTGGACCCCGCTTCCCTGACGGTGCGTCGGTCAGGACGTGGCGTCGCCTCAGAAGGAGGCGATGACGGAGCCGGCGTACTTGTCCTCGATGAACTTCTTCACCTCGGGGGAGGTGAGCAGCTTGACGAGCTTCTTGACGCGCGGGTCGTTCTCGGAGCCCTCCTTGACGACGAGGAGGTTGCCGAAGGGGCTGTTCTCGGCGGACTCGAGCACCAGGGCGTCCTGGGCGGGCTTGAGGCCGGCCTCGATGGCGTAGTTGCCGTTGACCACGGCGGCGTCGACGTCGTCGAGGGCGCGCGGGGTCTGGGCCGCCTCGAGCTCCTTGAACTGGAGCTTCTTGGGGTTCTTGGTGATGTCGGCCGGGGTGGCCTCGCTCTCCGAACCCTTCTTCAGCTCGATCAGGCCCTTGTCGGCGAGGAGCTTGAGGGCGCGGGCCTCGTTGGCCGTGTCGTTCGGGACCGCGACGGTGGCGCCGCTCTTCAGCTCGTCGGCCTTCTCGAACTTGTTCGAGTAGAGGCCGAGGGGCTCGAGGTGGACCGCGACGACGGGCACGAGGTGGGTGCCGTTCTTCTTGTTGAAGTCGTCGAGGTACGGCTTGGTCTGGAAGTAGTTGGCGCCGACGGAGCCGTCCTCGGTGGCGGTGTTGGGAGTCACGTAGTCGGTGAACTCCTTGACCTGCAGGTCGAGGCCGGCCTTCTTCGCCAGGTTGTCCTTGACGTAGGTGAGGACCTCGGCGTGCGGCACGGGGGTCGCGGCGACGACGAGGGGGCCGTCGGTGGCGGCGGCCTTGTCGTCGGAGCCGCCGCAGGCGGTCAGGCCGAGGGAGAGGGCTCCGGCGGTCAGGAGGGCGGTGGCGACCTTGCCGTTGAGAAGCTTGGCGGTGTTACGCACGAAAAGTGCCTTTCCGTTGCGGCACGCGGGGCGTGCCTGGTGGTGCTCCCCCGCGTCGGGTGGTGCGGGGAGGTCTGGGGGTGGGCCGCCTGGGGCGGCCCGGGACGGGCGGCGGGAGGCCTAGGCGGCCTTGCGGACCCCGGCGGCGTCGGAGGCGGCGGCGCCGTCGGCTGTCTCGGGCTCCTTGGCCTTCAGCAGGCGCAGCCGGGGCGCGGGGCCGCCTCGTCCGCCGCGGCGGTGCAGGGCGCGGGCCCCGGCGTCGCCGGCGAACTGGATGAGGGCGATGACCACGGCGAGGACCGCCACGGTGATCCACATCAGCCCGGTCTCGAACCGCTGGTAGCCGTAGCGGATGGCGATGTCGCCGAGTCCGCCGGCGCCGACCGTGCCGGCCATCGCGGAGTAGCCGAGGAGGGCGACGACGGTGGTGGTGGCGGAGGAGATCAGCGAGGGCAGCGCCTCGGGGACGAGGACCTTGCGGACGACCGTCCAGGTGTTGCCGCCCATCGCCTGCACGGCCTCGACCAGCCCGTGGTCGACCTCGCGGACGGCGGTCTCGACGAGACGGGCGAAGAACGGGATGGCGCCGATGGCCAGCGGCACGATGGCGGCGTCGCGGCCGATGGTGGTGCCGGTGATCAGGCGGGTGAAGCTCATCAGCGCGACCATCAGGATGATGAACGGCAGCGAGCGGGCGATGTTGACGACCTGGCCGATCACCTTGTTGGCGACGACGTTCTGGAGCAGGCCTCCGCGGTCGGTGAGGACCAGCAGGACGCCCAGCGGCAGACCGCCGACGATCGCGATGAGGGTGGACCAGCCGACCATGTACAGGGTGTCCCAGCTGGCCTGGCTGAGCAGCGGCTGCATTTCGGACCAGGTCACTTGGCCACTTCCTTCGCGTTGACGTCGGCCTGCGCGTGGACGTCGGCCTTCGCGTCGAGGTCGACGAGCTCCACCTGGAGGCCCTGCTCGCGCAGGAAGCCGACCGGGACGACGTTGTCGTCGTAGCGGCCGGGCAGTTCGATGCGCATCCGGCCGATCTGCGCGCCGCCGACGGTGTCGACCGCCGCTCCCAGGATGGAGACGTCCACGTTGTAGGTACGGGCGAGCTGGGAGATGACCGGGCGGCCGGTGGACTCGCCGTGGAAGGTGATGTCCAGGACGGTGCTGCCCGGGCCGGAGGCGCCGCCGCCGACCGGGAAGAGCGCGGCCGCGAGCTGGGAGCCGGGGGTGGCGAGCAGCTCGCCGACGGTGCCGGACTCGACGACGCGGCCGCGCTCCATCAGGGCGGCGGAGTCGCAGACCGTCTTGACGACGTCCATCTCGTGGGTGATCAGCAGCACGGTCAGGCCGAGCTGCTGGTTGAGGTCGCGCAGCAGCTGGAGGATCGAGCGGGTGGTCTCCGGGTCGAGGGCGCTGGTCGCCTCGTCGGACAGGAGGACCTTGGGGTCGCCGGCCAGGGCGCGGGCGATGCCGACGCGCTGCTTCTGGCCGCCGGAGAGCTGGGCCGGGTAGGCCTTGGCCTTGTCGGCGAGGCCGACCAGGTCGAGCAGTTCGAGGGCCTTGGCGGAGCGGTCGCGGCCGGAGCGGCCGAGGATCTCCAGGGGCAGCTCGACGTTCTCCTGCACGGTGCGCGAGGAGAGCAGGTTGAAGTGCTGGAAGACCATGCCGATGCGGCTGCGGGCCTGGCGCAGCGCCTTGGAGGCGCGCGGGCCGCGCCCCGCGAGGGCGGTGAGGTCCTGCCCGGCGACGGTGACCGTGCCGGAGGTGGGACGCTCCAGGAGGTTGACGCAGCGGATGAGGGAGGACTTGCCGGCGCCGGACTGGCCGATGACGCCGAAGACCTCGCCCTCGCGGATGTGGAGGTCGACGCCGTCGATGGCGGTGACCTCACGGCCGCCGGAGCGGTAGATCTTGGTCAGACCCGAGGTGGTGATCACAGGGGTTTCCGTCACTGTCGAGTGCCGGGGGCGGGTGGCGCCCCGGTCACGGGTGCATTCGGTCGGACCGCGGCACGGCGCGTCGCTCCGGCTCCGGCCACGGCGGTGCGGCGGAGGGAGTACGGGGATCCGTGGTGCGCGGGCGGCACGGTGAGGCCGCGGGGCTCGCTTCGGGGCGCGAGGCCAAACGTCTTGCAGGGGCCCTCTAACAGGCGCGCATTCGACACATGCGACGAGCACCGGGCGTCGGGTTCGCCTCGGTCGCAGGGGTGGTGCGGCTCGTCGTGGTCATGGGCGTAAGTAAATCAGACGATCACAGGCAAGAGGGGCGGAGTGTCCGGCATGCGGACACCCCGTCCGGTCAGCGGCTTGCTCGGCGTCCGGTTCGACCCGGTTCAGGCGAGGCGGGAGACCGCGATGCCGTCCGGCGTGACCTGCGCCGACAGGGCGGAGAGGTCGGGGACGACGAGGTCCGCCTCCAGCTCGTGCGCCGGGCACGTTGTGGTCAACGCCACCGTGCGCATACCGGCCGCGCGGCCGGAACGCAGACCGGCAGGGGCGTCCTCGAAGACGACGCAGCGGGACGGGTCGACGCCGAGCGCCTTGGCGGCCAGCAGGTAGGGCTCCGGGTCGGGCTTGCCGCGGGTGATGTCGTCCGCGGTGATCAGGGTCGTGGGCGCGAGGCCCACCCAGGCGAGCCGGGCCTCGGCGAGCCGACGCGAGGCGGAGGTGACGACGGCCCAGCGGCCGGCGGGCAGGCCCTGCAGGAACTCCCGGGTGCCGGGCAGCGTGCCCACTCCCCCGTGCGGGACGTCCTCGACCTCGAGATCCTCGATGCGGGCGACGGCGGCGGGCACTCTCTCGGGGGGCAGCAGGTCGGCGACTATCTCGGCGGAGGGGCGGCCGTGGAGCTCGATCGCGGCGAACTGCTCGCGGGTGACGCCGTGCTCGTGGGCCCAGGCGGTCCAGGACCGGATGCCGGATTCCTGGGAGGACAGCAGGGTACCGTCGTTGTCGAACAGGAGGGCGTCGGCGTGGAGGATCGTCATACCGCGACCCTAGCCAAGGCGTCCCCCGAGGTTCCGGGGGCGGGTCGCCGGCAGCGGGCCCCGGGCGGCGGGAGGACATTCCCCCCGTAATACAGTCTCCGCATGCTCGTAGCCCTGACCGTGGCGACCGCCGTGGCCGCACTCCTCCTCGCCGCCTGGTGCGGCTGGGCCGCCTGGCGCGACCAGCCGACCAAGGACTGGCACTTCATCGGCATGGCCGTGGTCGCGCTGCTGGCCACGGTGCAGCTGGTGGTCGGTGTGGTGCAGCTGGCCCGCGGCGAGAAGCCGGAGCAGGGCACGGTGATCTTCGTGTCCTACCTGCTCGGCGCCTTCGCCTGCGTGCCGGCGGCGGGGTTCATGTCGCTGGCCGAGCGCACCCGCTGGGGTTCGCTCACGGTCGCCGCGGGCGGTTTCGTCCTGGCCGTGCTGCAGGTGCGGCTCTACGACATCTGGGGAGCCTGAGATGACGCCGGAGCAGACGACCTCGCCCCGTCGGAGACTGATCTCCGGGCCGGGCATCCTCCTGGTGTGGCTGTACGGCGTGATGGTGGTCGGCGCGGTCTCCCGCTCGGCCTACCAGATCTCCACCGAGTTCGACCGGGCGCCGCTGGCGTACTCGCTGTCGGCGCTGGCCGGTGTGGTCTACGGCTTCATCACCTACACGCTGGTGCGCGGAGGTGAGCGGGCCCGGCGGGCGGCGGTGGTGTGCTGCGCCGCCGAGCTGCTCGGCGTCCTGGTGGTCGGCGCCTGGACGCTGGCCGACCCCGGGGCCTTCCCGGACGCGACGGTCTGGTCGGACTTCGGGATGGGCTACCTCTTCATCCCGGTGCTCCTGCCGGTGACCGCCCTGTACTGGCTGGTCCGGGGCTCCGCCGCGAACCGTCGGGCCGTCGCCGCGTAGACCGCCGCCGGACCGGCCCCGCGTGGCCCGCCGTCAGGCCGTCGCCGCGTAGACCGCCGTCCCGGCGTCCGGGTCCTGGCCGGCCGCCGCCGTCCGCTCGAGGACGATCCGCGGGACGCCGTCGGGCCCCTCGGCGCGGCCGGTGGCCCGGTATCCGAGGCGGCGATACAGCCGCAACCCGGGCTCGGTGCGGTTGCCGGCGCTCAGCCGGAAGGCCGCCACCTGGGAGCTCTCGGTCACCGCGGCCTCGGCGGCGCGCAGCAGCCGGGCGCCGATGCCGTGCCCCTGCAGGCGGGGGTGGACGCACAGCCCGTCGATCTCGCCCGCGCCGTCGGCGGTCACCCGGCCGTAGACGGCGCCGATCACCTCCTCGCCCAGGCGGGCCACGCAGACGATGCCGGAGGCGATCTCCGCGCGGACGTCGGCGAGGGACTCCGTCAGCGGGCCCGGGCGGTGGTCGCCGTAGATCACGGCCTCGCTCTGGAAGCACAGATACCTGAGCCGGAAGATCTGCTCGGCGTCCTGCTCGGTCGCCCTGGAGATGGTCACGCTCATGCCCATGTGTGCATGCCTCCCGCTCACTTGCTCACCAGTGGTCCTTCACACCTATCCCCGCCCCGGACGCGGCGCAACCTCCGGACCGAGCAGCCGCCGCAGACATCCCAGACATCGGGAGCGTTCCGGGCCGAGACTGCCCTGTGAGATACCCAACTCCCGGGCGATCTCCCGGTAGGTGAGGTCGTGCGGCGAGAAGAGCGCGGTGAGCAGCCGGGGGCAGCGGCCGGGCAGCCGCCGGACGGCTTCCTGGAGGGCGCGGCGGCGGGCCGAGGCCAGGGCCAGCTGTTCGGGACCGGGCCAGGTCTCGTCGGCCGGGTCGCGGCGCAGGGCGCGTTCCCGGCGGGCGGCGCGGCGCGCGACGCGGACCTCGGCGCGCACCGCCCGGCGCAGCCAGCGGGCCGGGTCGCCCGGCGGGTCGGCCCGCTGGAGGCGCTCCAGGAGCCGGAGCCACACGGCCTGTTCCAGGTCCCCTGCCTCGGCTCCGGCGGCGACGGCCTCGGCCGCCGCCTCGGCGGCCAGCAGGGGGCGCAGCCTGTCCACCATGTCGTGCGGCTTCATACGCTCACAGGACGGCGGTCCGGGGCCGGTGGTTGCCGCTCGCGGGCCGATGTCACCCTGACGAAGGCCCCCGCGTGCGCCCGGTTGACGCCGGTCGCACACAGGGGCCTCCAGCTCCGTGGGCCGGAGCCCGACGGGGGCCGGCCGGGCGGGTCAGCGTGCCGCGCGCCAGAGCTCCCGGGCCAGCAGACCGGTGTCGGGCTGGTCGGTGAAGACGCCGTCGATGCCGGTGTCGAAGTAGGCGCTGAACGCCGCGAACGCGTCGCCGTAGGCATCGGGCTCGGCGCCGCGGCGGAAGTTCGCCGGCAGGAACGGGTTCTCGTTGCGCATGGTGTACGGGTGGAGGATCAGTCCCGCCTTGTGCGCGTCGGCGACCAGGCTGGTCGGCGAGGTCAGGTTCCCGGCCACGTCGCGCGGGACGATCAGGTCGAGGGTGGGCCCGATGCCGTCCGCGAAGGAGGCGATCCAGGCGAGGCCCTGCGGGGTGATCAGGTCGGAGACCGTGCGCGGGTCGCCCTGCTGCTGGAGGTCCCAGGGGCGCGTGCCCGCCGAGGAGAGCAGCACGGCGAGCGGGTTGTCGACCAGTTCGCGCATCCTGCGGATGCTGGTCGGCTCGAAGGACTGCAGGAGCACGGGCGAGGTGCGGCGGTGCTTGCCGTGCCGGCGCAGCACCTTGGCGAGACGTTCCTCCAGCGGCAGGCCCCGCTCGCGGAAGTAGCTGGGGTGCTTGAGCTCCGGGTAGACGAAGACCGGCCTGCCGCGCCTGCGGGCCTGCTCGTCCTGCCAGCGCAGTACCTCCTCGAAGGTGGGGATCTCCCAGACGCCGTCGTAGAGGGTGTTGTGCGGGCGGTTGGCCGGCACCCGCTCCTTGGCGCGCAGGGTCTTCAGCTCGGCCAGCGTGAAGTCCTCGGCGAACCAGCCGGTGGTGGGGACGCCGTCCAGCGACTTGGTGGTGCGTCGGCCGGCGAACTCGGGGTGGGCGGCGACGTCGGTGGTGCCGCCGATCTCGGGCTCATGACGGCAGACCAGGTGGCCGTCCTTGGTGATCACCAGGTCTCCGGCCTCGATGATGTCCGCGCCCATGTCCAGGGCGAGCTGGTACGCGCCGAGGGTGTGCTCGGGGCGGTGGCCGCTGGCGCCGCGGTGGGCGATCACCGCGGGCTTGGGAAGCCCGGCGAGACCCCGGCCTCGTGCCGCGTCACCCTCGGCGGCCACGGCCGCGCCGCCCGTCCCCAGCGCGGCCGCGGAGGCGCCCAGCAGCGCGGCTCCCAGTACGGCCCGCCGTCCGGCGCCCCGGACGCCTTCCCCGGAGGCCGCCGGGCCCGCGGACTGCGCCGGTCCTGCGGGTCCTGCGGTTCCTTCGCTTCTCGCCATCGGTGCTCCCTCGTGAGATCACGACAACAGGTCGGCCGGATCGTAGGTGCGCGTCCATGACGGTTGAAGGTCCCCGGAACGACGGGGCGGAAAACAGCGGGTGTCCGCTCGGACTCGTGCCGCGTTCCACCCGTGTGACGTACCGATGTCGTGGCGGGCCGGGCAGGTGACGTGAGGTCAACAGTGTGCAACGGGTCCGTCAACCGGATGTGCGCCATGGGCATCCGCGCGAGTATCGTCCTCACCTGCACGGACTCGTCCGTTTCCGTCGGACCCCTTGACATGGGAGGGCTCGTTGTCCCGCTTCGCGCTCATCAAGGCAGTGCTCGGACCGATCATGCGCCTGATGTTCCGCCCACGCGTCGAAGGCGCGAAGAACATTCCCGGGACGGGGGCGGTGATCCTGGCCGGAAACCACCTGACCTTCATCGACTCCATCGTGCTGCCCCTGGTCACCGACCGGCAGGTCCTCTTCATCGGCAAGGACGAGTACGTCACCGGCAAGGGGATCAAGGGCCGCCTGATGGCCTGGTTCTTCACCGGCGTCGGCATGATCCCGGTCGACCGTGACGGCGCGAACGGCGGTGTGGCGGCGCTGATGACGGGGCGGCGGGTGCTGGAGGAGGGCAAGGTCTTCGGCATCTACCCGGAGGGCACCCGCTCCCCCGACGGCCGTCTCTACCGGGGCCGCACCGGCATCGCGCGGCTGACCCTGATGACCGGGGCGCCGGTGGTGCCGTTCGCCATGATCGGCACGGACAAGCTGCAGCCCGGCGGCAACGGCATGCCGCGGCCGGGCCGGGTCACGGTGCGGTTCGGCGAGCCGATGGAGTTCTCCCGCTACGAGGGCATGGACCGCGACCGCTACGTGCTGCGGGCGGTCACCGACTCGGTCATGACCGAGGTCATGCGGCTCTCGGGCCAGGAGTACGTCGACATGTACGCCACCAAGGCCAAGGCGGCCTGACCCGCGGGGCGGGCCGCCCCCGATCCGCCCGCCGCCGCGGATCCGCCCGCCGCCGGCGCGGGGCGGGCGTCAGGCCTGCTGCGAAGGCGGCGGCGGCGGGGTGAGCTTGGCGGCCACCGCGTCGAGGACCCAGTCCAGGCCGGTCGCGAAGGACGTCTCGGCGTCCACGTCCGTGCCGTCGTACACGGCCTTGGCCAGCGCGGGAAAACGGCCCGTGTCCAGCATCCGTGTCAGCCGGGGCCCGGAGTCGCGCTGCCAGTCGTGCTTCGACATGCCGGTGGCGCGCTCGGCCCGCACGTGGGCGATCTCGCGTCTGATCGCGCCGGTGACGTAGGCGTTGACCGTCTCCACCGCGCGCAGTGCGGTGTCGATGCCGGCCCGCCCGTCCAGGGCGGCCAGCGAGGCCTCGCCCACCGCGAGGGCGTTCGGGCCGAGAGCCGCCCGGCCGCCCAGCAGGTCGGCCGGCCATTCGTGCCGGAGGGCGGCGGCCCTGGTGCGGTGGGCGAGGACGCTCAGCGCCTCACGCCAGTCACCGGACCGTTCCTCGGGCAGGATCTCGGCGTACACCTCGTCCAGCATCAGGTCGAGCAGTTCCTGCTTGGTGGAGATGAAGCCGTAGAGCCGCATCGGGCCCGCGTCGAGCCGCGCCGCGACCTTGCGCAACGACACCTCCTCCAGCCCGCCCTCGTCGGCCAGCGCGACGGCGGCGGCGACGATCCGCTCCCGGTCGAGCGGCACGGGGCGGTTCGGCGGCTCCGGCCGGTCCCACACACTCATGAGGTTCACCGCTCCTCTGTGATACACCGTATCGAGACAATACAGTGTATCGCCATGAGACATCGTATCGCTGTCGTGGGCAGTGGCCCGGGAGGCCTCACCTTCGCCCGTGTCCTGCACCGCCACGGCTGCCCCGTCACCGTCCTCGAGCGCGATCCCACCCCCGACGCCCGCCCGCCGGGCGGCACGCTGGACCTGCACGAAGGGCTGGGCCAGACCGCGTTGGACAAGGCGGGCCTGCTGACGGAGTTCCAGGCGCTGTCCCGTCCCGAGGGGCAGGCCATGCGCGTCCTCGCCCCGGACGGCACCGTCCTGCGCGACTGGCGGCCCGGTCCGGACGAGCGGGCCAATCCGGAGATCGACCGCGGTCAGCTCCGTGACCTGCTGCTCGGCCCTCTCGACGTCCGGTGGGGACGGAAGGTGACGCGGGTGGAGCCGGGGACGCCGGAGGGCGCCGTGGTCCATTTCGCGGACGGGCGGCAGGAGGCGTTCGACCTCGTGGTCGGCGCGGACGGCGCCTGGTCCCGTACCCGCGCGGCCGTCTCGCCGGCGACGCCCCACTACACCGGCGTCACCTGCCTGGAATCCTCCGTCGACGACGTCGACACCCGCCATCCCGAGCTCGCCCGGCTGGTCGGCGACGGTTCCGTGGCCGTCCACGGGATGAACCGGGGCCTGGTGGCGCAGCGCAACAGCGGCGGCCACGTCAAGGTGTACGCCCAGTTCCGGGCGCCGCTGGACTGGCACACGGACCTGGATCTGACCGACGTGGAAGCGGTGCGATCGAGCCTGCTGACCCTGTTCGACGGCTGGGCCTCCCCTGTCCTCGACCTGCTCGCCCCCGCCACCGCCTTCCTCCACCGCCCCCTGTACGTCCTGCCGGCGGCACACACCTGGCCGCACGTCCCCGGGGTGACGCTCCTGGGCGACGCCGCCCATCTGATGCCCCCGCTGGGGGTGGGCGCGAACCTCGCGATGCTGGAGGGCGCCGAACTCGCCGAGGCCCTGGCCGGCGGCTCCGATCCGGACGAGGCCGTCCGCGCCTTCGAGGAACGGATGTGGGCGCGGGCGGGCAGGTGGGCGGAGATGACGGCGGCCGGACTGGAACGCCTGGTGAGCCCGGACCCGGCCGGAGCCCTCGCGCTCTTCGACGAGGTCCAGCCGTCGTAGCCGCCCTGACCGGCGGACGGGTGGAGCCGGGGAACACGGCTTCGGCCCCGCCCCGCGCGAACGGGACGGGGCCGAAGCCGTGTGCCGGAGCCGGGCGGCCGATCCGGGCGTCGGATTCGGACGTCAGGGCCGTGCGGCCGGAGCGGGGCTCAGGCGCGGGCGGTGGACCAGGCGTGCTGGGCGGCGACGTCCTGCTTGACCTCGGCGAGCTGGACGGCGACCGCGCTCGGGGCGGTGCCGCCGCGGCCGTCGCGCGAGGCCAGGGCGCCGGGAACGTTCAGCACGCTGCGCACCTCCGGCGTGAGGTGCTCGCTGATCTTCGCGAACTGCTCGTCCGTCAGCTCGTCCAGTTCCTTGCCCTCCGCCTCCGCGGCCTTCACGCACTCGCCGGCCACCTCGTGCGCCACCCGGAACGGCACGCCCTGCTTGACCAGCCATTCCGCGATGTCGGTGGCCAGCGAGAATCCGGCCGGGGCCAGCTCCTCCATGCGCTCGCGGTGCACCGTGAGCGTGGCCATCATGCCCGTGAAGGCGGGGAGCAGGACCTCGAGCTGGTCGATGGAGTCGAAGACCGGCTCCTTGTCCTCCTGCAGGTCGCGGTTGTACGCGAGCGGGAGGGCCTTGAGGGTGGCCATCAGTCCGGTGAGGTTGCCGATGAGACGGCCGGACTTGCCGCGCGCCAGCTCGGCGATGTCCGGGTTCTTCTTCTGCGGCATGATCGAGGAGCCGGTGGAGAAGGCGTCGTGCAGGGTGACGAAGGAGAACTCCTTCGTGTTCCAGATGATGATCTCCTCGGCGATCCGGGAGAGGTTGACGCCGATCATCGCGGTGATGAACGCGAACTCCGCGACGAAGTCGCGCGAGGCGGTGCCGTCGATGGAGTTGGCGGCCGAGCCGTGCTCGAAGCCGAGGTCCTTGGCGACCGCCTCCGGGTCGAGGCCGAGCGAGGATCCGGCCAGCGCCCCCGAGCCGTAGGGGGAGACGGCGGTGCGCTCGTCCCACTGCCGCAGCCGCTCGGCGTCCCGGGTGAACGCCTGGACGTGGGCCAGGACGTGGTGGGCGAAGAGCACCGGCTGGGCGTGCTGGAGGTGGGTGCGGCCGGGCATGGCGACGTCCGGGTGCGCCTCGGCGAGGCCGATCAGGGCGTCCTGGAGGTCGGCGATCAGCCCGCCGACGATCCGCGCGTGGTCGCGCAGGTACATCCGGAACAGCGTGGCGACCTGGTCGTTGCGGGACCGGCCGGCGCGCAGCTTGCCGCCGAGGTCCGGGCCGAGCCGCTCCAGCAGCCCGCGCTCGAGGGCGGTGTGGACGTCCTCGTCGGCAATGGTGCCCACGAAGGAGCCGGAGGCGACGTCCTGCTCCAGCTGGTCGAGGCCGGCGATCATGCGCTCGAGCTCGTCGGCGGTGAGCAGACCGGCCTGGTGCAGCACCCGGGCGTGGGCGCGGGAGCCCGCGATGTCGTAGGGCGCCAGCCGCCAGTCGAAGTGGACCGACGCCGACAGCTTCGCCAGCGCCTCGGCGGGGCCGTCCGCGAACCGGCCGCCCCAGAGGCGGACGTCACCGCTGTTGCTGCTCACTTGCTGTGCTCCTCGTTGCCGAAGGCCGATGGGGTGCGACCGAGTGGTGCGCCGTCGCCGCTATGCATGATTATGCAGTGCTCCGCATGAATCGTCAATTCACCCACGGGGATCCGCCGCGGCCACATTGTGATCTATGTTGAACATGTTCAAAAAATGTCGGGGGTGGGGCATGACGGTTGTACAGGACCAGGGAACGGACCCGGGCGTTCACCGGCGCCAGCGTGTCCTGCTGGCAGGTGCGTTCGCCTGCGTGGTGTTGGGGACGGTGTGCGCGACCTATGTGGCTGCGGGCCTCCTCTTCGTGTGTGTGACGGTGGCCGCTCCCCTGGGCATCACGCTCCGGCGCGGCCTGACCCAACGGTCGTTCACGCGCCGCTGCGCGATCCTGAGCGGCTACCTGACCGTGATGTCGGTGCTCGGCGTCTTCTTCGCCCTCTTCCCGTTCTTCCCGGCGGCTCTCCTGCTCGCGGCGGCGTCCGCGGCCGGCCCGCGCCGGGGCAGGATCGGTGGGCGCGTACTGACCGGCCTCGGAGCCCTGGTCCTGACGGCCTCCGTGATCGCGTTCCTGTGGGGTGCGTGGCGGCTGGAGATCGGCCCTCGGCTCGCCTCGCCGCACACCTTCCGGGCGAAGCTCACCGTCGCCCCGGGGCCGGGCCGGGCGGGACTCCCGACCGGCCATCTGGAACGCCTCGGGGCCACCGACGTGTTCATGCTGGGCAACGACTCGGGCTGGACTCTTCAGGTCCGCTTCCCGGACGACCTCCCCGAGGACCGCCAGGCCCGGCTGCGCGCGGCGATCGTCGCCCTGGAGGACGTGTCGGACGACGTCGAGCTCTGCCCGGTCCACGAGTGCGGCTGAATCCACTCCTCGGAATTGGCGCACGCCGCACGCGAGTTCGCAGGAAGATGACCGCATGGGTAAGTCATACGACCGGATCGACGACCGGCTCCGCGCGTTCATCGAGGCTCAGCCCGTCTTCTTCACCGCCACCGCTCCCCTCGCCGCCGACGGCACGGTGAACCTCTCCCCCAAGGGCCTCAAGGGTTCCCTGGCGGTCCTGGACGACCGCACCGTCGCGTACCTGGACTTCGCCGGCTCGAACGCCGAGACCGTGGCGCACCTGCGGGAGAACGGGCGGATCACCCTGATGTGGTGTGCCTGGCAGGGTCCGCCGACGGTGCTGCGGGTGCACGGCACCGGCGAGGCCGTCTTCCGCGACGACCCGCGCTTCCCGGAACTGTTCGCGCACTTCCCGGACATCGAGTCCGGGAACCACGGTCTGCGGGCGATCGTGGTCGTCACCGCCCGACTGATCCGCGACGCCTGCGGGTTCGCGGTGCCGTACATGGAGTACGACTCCGACCGCGAACTGCACGCGAAGCGGTTCGCCCGCGAGGACGACGAGTCGCTGAGCGCGTACTTCGCCAAGAAGGACCACATCGCGACGAGCATCGACGGCCTGCCCGGCGTGCCGCTCCCGCTGCCTCCGGTGGCTCCCTGACGATGGGCGCATGCGCCTGCGCCACGGTGTCGCCATCGCCCTGTGCCTGCCCCTGCTCGCCGCCTGGAGCGCACCGGACGCTCCCCCACCGCCGCTGCCCGCACGGATGGCGGACACCGGCGGCGGCTCCCAGCTGATCACCGCGGAGGCGGCGGCCACCGGCAGCACGACCGGCACCGTCACCTGGTGGGACCGCACCCCGGCCGGCTGGGCACGGGCGGGGTCGGCGTCCGCCCGGTTCGGGGCGAACGGGCTGGCCGACGGGGCGACCCGCCGCCAGGGCACCTCCACCACGCCCACCGGCCTGTACGACCTGCCGTTCGCCTTCGGCATCGAGCCGGCGCCCGCGGACGTCCGCGTCCGGTACCGGCGGGTGGGGCCGGACTCCTGGTGGTGCCAGGACAACGACAGCCACGCCTACAACCGGTGGAGCGAGCCGCTGGCCGCGGACTGCCGGCCCGGCGAGGCCGAGCACCTGGTCGCCTACCGCGCGCAGTACGCGCACGCGCTGGTGATCGGCTTCAACTACCGCAGGCCGGTGCGCGAACGCGGCGCGGGCATCTTCCTGCACGTGAACGGCCGTGGCGCGACGGCCGGCTGCGTCTCCGTGCCGGCCGAAGCGATGCGCCGCGTCCTGCGCTGGGCCGACCCGGCCCGCGCCCCGCACATCGCGATCGGCACGGCGGACGGGCCGACGGCGATCACGCGTTACTGACCGGCCGTCGGGCGCGCCCGACGGCCGGTCAGGGGGTGGTCCGCCGGCTGTTCTGCGCCAGCGACAGCAGGTGGTCGGCGAGGGCCTGGCCGCCGGACGGGTCCCGGCTGATCAGCAGCAGGGTGTCGTCACCGGCGATGGTGCCCAGGATGTCCTGCAGCTCCGCCTGGTCGATGGCGGAGGCGAGGAACTGCGCGGCCCCGGGCGGGGTGCGCAGGACCACGAGGTTGGCGGAGGCCTCCGCGGAGATCAGCAGCTCCCCGGAGAGCCGCCGCATCCGCTCCTCCTTGGCGGACTCCCCCAGCGGCGCGCGCGGGGTGCGGAAGCCGCCCTCGCTGGGCACCGCGTAGATCAGCTCGCCGTCGGTGTTGCGGATCTTCACCGCGTTCAGCTCGTCGAGGTCCCGGGAGAGCGTCGCCTGGGTGACGCTCAGCCCGTCGTCGGCGAGCAGCTTGGCCAGCTGGCTCTGCGACCGCACCGGCTGCCGGTTGAGGATGTCGACGATCCGGCGGTGCCGGGCGGTGCGGGTCTGCGGCACGGCGGGCCCGCCGTGCTGCTCGTGGTCCTGCGCCTGACTCATCGTGTGTTTCGTCTCCGGATCCGGTTCGTCCGTCCTCGGCGGTTCTTCCGCCTAGCGGGTCGTGGCGTCGGCCGTCGCCGTGACCGTGTCGGCGGCCGTGGCGAGGATGCCGGGGAGCGCCTGGAGGAAGGCGTCCGTCTCCGCGTCGGTCAGGGTCAGCGGGGGCATCAGCCGGACGACGTCGGGGGCGGGCGCGTTCACCAGGAACCCGGCCTCCTGGGCCGCCTGTTGCACGCGGGGTGCGAGCGGCCCGGTGAGCACGATACCCAGCAGCAGTCCCTCGCCCCTGACGTGGGAGATCGACTCGGCTCCCAGCGCCTCGACTCCGGTGACGAGACGCTCGCTCTGCCGCTTGACGTTGTCGAGCAGTCCGTCGGCGGCGATGGTGTCCAGGACGGCGAGGCCGGCCGCGCAGGCGACCGGGTTGCCGCCGAACGTGGTGCCGTGGTGACCCGGCTGGAACAGCTCGGCCGCCCGCCCGAAGGCGACGACGGCGCCGAGCGGGAGACCGCCGCCGATGCCCTTGGCCAGGGTCACCACGTCGGGCAGCACACCCTCGTGGGCCTGGTAGGCGAACCAGTGGCCGGTGCGGCCGATGCCGGTCTGCACCTCGTCGAGGACCAGCAGCGCGCCGCTCGCGGCGGTGATGGCCCGGGCGGCCTTGAGGTAGCCGGCCGGGGGCACGACCACGCCGTTCTCGCCCTGCACCGGCTCGATGATCACCATGGCGGTGTCCTCGGTGACGGCGGCGGCCAGGGCCTGCGCGTCGCCGTAGGGGACGTGGGTGACGTCGCCGGGCAGCGGGAGGAAGGGCTCCCGCTTGCCGGGCTGGCCGGTGAGGGCCAGCGCGCCCATGGTGCGGCCGTGGAAGCCGCCCTGAGTGGCCACCACGTGGCCGCGGCCGGTGAGCCGGCCGAGCTTGAAGGCGGCCTCGTTGGCCTCGGTGCCGGAGTTGCAGAAGAACACCCGGCCGCTCCGCCCGAACAGCTCGATCAGCCGCTCGGCGAGCGCCACGGTGGGTTCGGCGGCGAAGAAGTTGGAGATGTGGCCCAGCGAGGCGATCTGCCGGGACACCGCCTCGACGATCGCCGGGTGGGCGTGGCCGAGGGCGTTGACGGCGATGCCTCCGACGAAGTCGAGGTACTCCTTGCCGTCGGCGTCCCAGACCTTGGCGCCCTCGCCGCGGGCCAGCGCCAGCCGGGGGGTGCCGTAGTTGTTCATCAGGGCGCCGCTCCAGCGCTCCTTCAGTTCGGTGTCGCTCACGACTGCCCCTCCTCGTCGGCGACGACGGGCTCGTCCGGCACGACCATCGTGCCGATGCCCTCGTCGGTGAAGATCTCCAGCAGGATCGAGTGCTGGACCCGGCCGTCGATGACACGGGCGTTGCCGACGCCGTTGCGCACGGCGTGCAGGCAGCCCTCCATCTTCGGCACCATGCCGGCGGAAAGCTCCGGCAGGAGTTTCTCGAGCTCGCTCGCGGTGAGGCGGCTGATCACCTCGTCGCTGTTCGGCCAGTCCTCGTAGAGGCCCTCGACATCGGTGAGGACCATGAGGGTTTCCGCGTCGAGCGCCGCAGCGAGTGCCGCAGCCGCCGTATCAGCATTGACGTTGTAGACATGTCCGTCGTCCTGGGAACGGGCGATCGAGGAGACGACCGGGATCCGGCCGTCCGCCAGCAGCGCCTCGACGGCGCCGGTGTCGATCGCGGTGATCTCTCCGACCCGGCCGATGTCGACGAGCTCGCCGTCGATCTCGGCCAGGTGCTTGGTCGCGGTCAGGGTGTGGGCGTCCTCGCCGGTGAGGCCGACGGCGAGCGGGCCGTGCTGGTTGAGCAGGCCGACCAGTTCGCGCTGGACCTGCCCGGCGAGCACCATCCGGACCACGTCCATGGCCTCCTCGGTGGTGACCCGCAGCCCGGCCTTGAATTCGCTGACGATGCCGTGCCGGTCGAGCGCGGCACTGATCTGCGGGCCGCCGCCGTGCACCACGACCGGCTTGAGGCCGGCGTGGTGGAGGAAGACGACATCCTGGGCGAAGGCGGCCTTGAGCTGCTCGTCGACCATGGCGTTGCCGCCGAACTTGATGACGACGGTCTTCCCGCGGTGGCGGGTCAGCCAGGGCAGCGCCTCGATGAGGATCTGCGCCTTGGGCAGGGCGGTGTGCCGGCGGGTGGGTCCGCTGCTGTTCTTGCTGCTCTTGTCGCTCTTGTTCTCGGCTGTCGTCATGAGGAGTACGCGCTGTTCTCGTGGACGTAGTCGGCGGTGAGGTCGTTGGTCCAGATGGTGGCGGTCTCGTCGCCGGCCGCGAGGTCGGCGACGATGTGCACCTCGCGGTAGCGCATGTCGACCAGCTCGCGGTCCTCGCCGACGCCGCCGCTCTTGCACACCCAGACGCCGTTGATGGCGACGTTGAGCCGGTCGGGCTCGAAGGCGGCGCCCGTGGTGCCGATGGCGGAGAGCACGCGGCCCCAGTTGGGGTCCTCGCCGTGGATGGCGCACTTGAGGAGGTTGTTGCGGGCGATCGAGCGCCCGACCTCTACGGCGTCGGCCTCGGTGGCGGCGTTGACGACCTCCACCTTGATGTCCTTGCTGGCGCCCTCGGCGTCGCGGATCAGCTGCTGGCCGAGGTCGTCGCAGACGGCGCGGACGGCGGCCGCGAACTCCTGCTCGCCGGGGGTGATCCCGGAGGCGCCGGAGGCGAGCAGCAGCACGGTGTCGTTGGTGGACATGCAGCCGTCGGAGTCGACGCGGTCGAAGGTGACGCGGGTGGCGTCGCGCAGCGCCTTGTCCAGGACGGTGGAGTCCAGGTCGGCGTCGGTGGTGATCACCACGAGCATGGTGGCCAGGCCCGGGGCGAGCATGCCCGCGCCCTTGGCCATGCCGCCGACCGTCCAGCCGTCGCCGCCGGCCACCGAGGTCTTGTGCACGGTGTCGGTGGTCTTGATGGCGATGGCGGCCTTCTCGCCGCCGTGCTCGGAGAGCTGCGAGGCGGCCGCGGGGATGCCGGGCAGCAGCTTGTCCATCGGGAGCAGCACGCCGATCAGTCCGGTCGAGGCGACCGCGACCTGGGCGGCGTTCAGACCGAGGACCTCGGCGGCCTTCTCTGCGGTGGCGTGCGTGTCCTGGAAGCCCTTCGGCCCCGTGCAGGCGTTGGCGCCACCGGAGTTGAGGACCACAGCGGACACCTCGCCGCCCTTGAGGACCTGCTCGGACCACAGCACCGGCGCGGCCTTGACGCGGTTGGAGGTGAAGACGCCCGCGGCGGCCAGGCGGGGGCCGCTGTTGACGACCAGGGCGAGGTCGGGGTTGCCGTTCTCCTTGATGCCGGCGGCGATGCCCGCCGCCGTGAATCCCTTGGCTGCCGTGACGCTCACGGTGCGACTCCGATCGTGGAAAGTCCGGTGGTCTCGTCCAGACCCAGTGCGATGTTCATGCTCTGCACGGCGCCGCCCGCGGTGCCCTTGGTGAGGTTGTCGACGGCGGCGACGGCGATCACCCGGCCGGTGGCCTCGTCGTAGGCGACCTGCACCTGGACCGCGTTGGAGCCGACGACCGAGCCGGTGGCCGGCCACTGCCCCTCGGGGAGCAGGTGGACGAACGGCTCGTCCGCGTACGCCTTCGCGTAGGCGTCGCGCACGGTCCCGGCGGTGACGCCCGGCTTGGCCTTGGCGCTGCAGGTGGCGAGGATGCCCCGCGGCATGGGCGCGAGCATCGGCGTGAACGACACGCTCACCCGCTCCCCGGCGGCGGCGCTGAGGTTCTGGATCATCTCCGGCGTGTGCCGGTGGCCCCCGCCGACGCCGTAGGGCGACATGGAGCCCATGACCTCGCTGCCCAGCAGGTGCGGCTTGGCGGCCTTGCCGGCCCCGGAGGTGCCGGAGGCGGCGACGATCACGGCCTCCGGCTCGGCCAGGTCGGCGGCGTAGGCGGGGAACATGGCCAGCGACACGGCGGTCGGGTAGCAACCGGGCACCGCGACACGCTTGGACCCCTCCAGCGCGGCGCGGGCGCCCGGCAGTTCGGGCAGGCCGTAGGGCCAGGTGCCGGCG
This sequence comes from Streptomyces sp. NPDC056600, assembly GCF_042792855.1. Taxonomy (NCBI): domain Bacteria; kingdom Bacillati; phylum Actinomycetota; class Actinomycetes; order Kitasatosporales; family Streptomycetaceae; genus Streptomyces; species Streptomyces sp. NPDC056600. The sequence goes on along the minus strand of NZ_JBHTVQ010000008.1, from coordinate 42,816 downwards.
TGGGCGCTGCCGTAGAACTTCTCCCAGTCGGCGGCGTCCTTCAGCCGGAAGTCGGCGCCCACGTCGATCACCAGCACGTCGGGCCCGAGCTGCTCGGCGACGGGGGCGGACTGGCCGTGCGGCAGCGCGAGGAAAACCACATCGTGCCGTCGGCCCTGCCCGGCGAGCACCTCGGGGGTGGTCGCCTCCAGCACCCGGTCCGCCAGCGGCAGCAGGTGCGGCTGCAGCGCGCCGAGCCGCTGCCCCGCGTTGGAGTTCCCGGTCAGCGCGCCGATCTCCACCTCGGGGTGCGCGATCAGCAGCCGCAGCAGCTCTCCGCCCGCGTATCCACTCGCTCCGGCAACCGCCGCTCGTACCGTCATGGGTCCTCCCTATCGATGGCACGACTATACGGTGGCGCGCATTTTTATGCAATGAGGTGATCAGGGAGCGGACGTGGGCCTGGTGCGGTCCTGATCGGCGGGGCGAGTCGGTCGCGGCGGACGGCGCGGAACCCCAGCGCGGCGGGGGTACGGGCGGCGGCCACCGGGGGGCGCGGGCGGCCAGTAAGGGTGTCGAGGTGGGGACGCCTGCCGCGCGCCCCGGACCGTCGGCGAAGGGCTCTCAGCCGAGCAGGTCCTCCGGGCGGAGGGGGATGCCGCGCAGGTGGCGGCCGCGTTCGCGCATGGCGACGAGGAGGCGGTGGCCGTCGGCGGCGGGGACGAGGCCGCGGGCGATGGCCTCGCGCATCACGCCGACCGTGTCGAGCACCCGGATGCCGCGACGGTGGGCGTAGCGGCCCGCGTCGGCGTCGTCGGTGATCCACACGGCGGTGCGGAACTCCCGCCGGGTCTCGATGACGGCCAGCGTCTCGGCCTCGCCGAGGTGCTGCAGCGGCCGGTGGGCGAGGCCGCCGAAGACGACGCGCCGCAGCCGCTCGACGAGGGCCTGTTCGACCTCGCCGTCGACCTCGATCGGCTCGCCCAGCCAGCCCGCCCCGTCGGTCAGTGGGCCGAGGGCCGGGAGGTGGACGGCCGACCGCCGCGCCTCGTGGGCGACCGCCTGGGTCCAGCGGCCCCGGTCGTCCAGGACCTTCTCCAGTAACGCGAGACGGTCCACCGCCGCGAAGCTGCACAGGACAGTGTTGTCGGGGAACCACCAAGGTCTGCTCATGGCTGGAAGACGAGGTCGCCCTTCTCCTCGGCGGGCAGGGCCGCGGCCGACGCCTCGGGGGCCAGCTGCTCGCGCAGGACGTCGGCCTCGCGGTCCAGGTAGGCGGCGAGCGGCCGCAGCGTGGTCTCGGCCGCCTCGTACGCGTCGTAGAGGCCGCGGGCCGGGCCGGACGGGACGCGCTCGGCGACGGCGGAGGCCGTGCGGTCCTGCAGCCGGCCGGCCTCGCCGACGAGCAGGTGGCACTGCTCGGTCGTCATGCCGCGCAGTGCCTTCCTCGCCTCGCCGGAGATCACGCCGAGTTGGTGGAGGCGGGCGGCCAGCGCGCTGGGCGAGACCTGGAACCGTACGACCAGCGCGGCCTGGGTCGCCTCGGGGAGATCGGCGGGATCGGCGGAAGCGGCGAGGTCGGCCGTGCCGGCGGCCCCGGGCAGGTGCCCCGCCTTCTCCACCGCGAGCCCCACCTCCCGCTCCGGCATCAGGAACCCGGCCGCGAAGACGTTGGCGCGGACCTCGTCGTAGCTCTTCTGGTGTCCCGGCGCCAGGTGCCGCTCGGCCAGCGGCTGTTGGGCGTCCCGGGCCAGCACGTGGCCCAGCTCGTGGGCGAGGGTGAAGCGCTGGCGCGTCCACCGGTCGGTGCGGGCGAGGAGGACGAGGCGGAACGCGTCGGTGTGCCAGGCGACGCCGTCCACCCCCGCGGGCAGGCCGACCTGGGCGACGTCGATCCCGAAGACCTGGTCGACGACGTCGACCAGCTGGGGGGTGTCCAGCTCCGCCACCGAGGCCACCCCGTGGGACTCCAGCAGGGCCAGGGCTTCCCGGGCCAGCGCCTCGCCCTGGTCGACGAACCGTTCCACGCCCTCTGGCGGAGCGGGCAGTTCGGGAAGGGGCCGGGCGCGCCCGAGGGCTTCGAGCACCTCGTACGCGCCGGTGAAGCGCCGCAGCAAGGACTCGAGCGAGGCGTCGGAGGGGCTGCCGGCTCCCGGTGCCCCGCCGGTCCGCCCGTCCGGGGGTGCGGGTGGGCTGTTCCTCCCCGCCCTCGCCGCCCCCGCCGTCCTCGCGGCGAAGCTCGGCCGGAGCGGTTCGCGGCCGCTGAGCAGCCAGTCGACCGTCGTGTCGCCGAACTCCGCGACGCGGGCGAGGTCCAGTGAGCTGAAGCGGCGGACGCCGTTGAGGGACTTGGACAGCTTGTCCGCGGTCAGCCCGACCCGCTCCGCGAACGCCGCCTGACTGAGGGAGGCCGCGTCCATGACCTTGCGTACCCGGTGGTGCACAGACTCGTCCATACAGTGACGTTAGCCCCGCGTTGCGAAAATCGCAACGCCCCGTCCGGGTGGCCTTCCACTCCGAGCCGTCCGCGGTCAGGATGGGGGCGTGATCGCCGCGCCTCCCGGGGAACCCGTCGAACTCCCGCCCGCCGTCGCCGCGCTGGCCGCCGGACGGCCGGTCCGGGCGGTGTGGCGCAACCTGGTCGGCGGCCTCACCTTCCGCATCGGCGACGATGCCGGTGCGGACCCCGACGCCCCTCCGCACTTCGCCAAGTGGGCGCCCGCCGGTTGCGGGTCGGACCTCCCGGCCGAGGCCGTCCGGCTGCGCTGGGCCGCCTCGTACACCGCAGTGCCGCCCGTGCTGGCGGAGGGCGGCGACGCGACGGGAACCTGGCTCCTCACCCGGGGCCTGCCGGGCGTCTCCGCCGTGGACGAGCGGTGGAAGGCGGACCCGGCGACCGCGGTCCGCGCCGTCGGCGCCGGGCTGCGTGTCCTGCACGACGCCCTCCCGGTCGCGGACTGCCCGTTCGACTGGTCGGTGGAACGGCGACTGACCAAGGCGCGGTCCCGGGCCGCGTCGGGTGCCGTGGACCCTGCCGCATGGCCGCCGGAACTGCGCCGGCTGGGCACCGTGGAGCGCGCGATGCGCCTGCTGGAGGACCCGCCCCCGGCCGACCGCCTGGTCGTCTGCCACGGCGATGCCTGCGCCCCCAACACCCTGGTCGGCGACGACGGCGAACCCGCCGGCCACGTCGACCTCGGCGCCCTGGGTGTGGCGGACCGCTGGGCCGACCTGGCCGTCGCCACGTGGAGCACCCACTGGAACTACGGCCCCGGGTGGGAGGAAGCCCTGCTCGACGCCTACGGCGTCGAGGCGGACCCGGAGCGGATCACCTACTACCGGGTGCTGTGGCAGCTGACCGGCTGACGACGGAGCCGCCCCGCCCGCCCGAGCCGTCCCACAACCGCGCGGGCGGCCCTCCGCCAGGCCGCCCCCTGCCCGGTGCGAGCACGCCGGCAGAAGTCGAGCCCTGAGCACGGCGGGGCGGCCGACCGGGGATCGAAAGTTGGCATGTACGCCCTAGGCGGTTCCGGCCGCCCTATCACCTGCTGACACCGAACGGCGCTCCGCGTTCGTCCTCGGCTACCGCCCGGTCAGCTGACGTCGCGGGGCTCCGGCCCGACGGCACCCGCCGCCCCGCCCTGGTTCTCCGGGGCGGGGCGGCGGGGAAGCAGCCTTCGCCCGCACAGTCGTGGGCGTAGCTGGCGGCTGCCTCGGTGGGTTGGTTGATCAGCGCCTTGCCCTTCGCCACGCTGGACGACGGCGCCTGTTCGGTCGTCGACGTAGGCGAGGGCGAAGTCACCGGACGACGGATCGATCGTGAACATCGCGCCGAGGAGGCCCTGCCGGAGACGGAGACCGGTTCAGAACCGCCGGAGCCAGGCCGCCGCCCCGTGCCCGACGAGCAGGTACACCCCGGCCGGCAGCGCGAAGTTGAGGAAGGTCCGGAAGACCTCGGCGTCCATGCTGAAGATGTCCTGCGACCACCAGGCGAGGCCGTCGGCGGCGTCCTTCACGAAGTCGACGAACACGTTGCCCTGGTTGGCGTCGAACAGGTACAGCACGATCCACAGGCCGAGGAAGGCGGCCGCGATGTCGGCGATCGTGTGGATGACCAGGGCGGCACGCAGCTGCCCGGTGCCGTCGCCGCGCGGCCTGACCACCGGAGCCGGGGCCGGAGCGGGTGGGTCCGTCAAGTGGGCCGGCTCGGCAGGCACGTGCCGCGGGGTGGTCTGGCGCAGGTCGCGGTCGTATCCGTGCCGCTCCGGCGGCAGTTGCCCGTAGTCACTCATGGCGGTCCCCATCCGGCGCGGTCACGGCGCCTGCGTTGTTGGTCCTGGTCTTGATCTGCCTCGAACCGATTTCTCGGCTCCGCATCGTTCAGCAGAAGTCGGACGCACTGGCCGAGACCGGGTCGAGGAACGGGAGGGATCCGGTGCAGGGCCTGTGACCGTCGGGTGGAAGCGGGCGGCCGCGCAGGCCTAGGCAAGGGGGATGTCAGCCCCGTGCTCCTCCGCGGCCCGGGGGCCGCGGATGCGCCGGTCGGCCTCCGCGATGGCGACGTCGTTGATGCTCGCCTCGCGCCGCCGCATCAGCCCACGTCCGTCGAACTCCCAGAGCTCGTTGCCGTAGCTGCGCCACCATTGGCCTTCCGCGTCGCGCCACTCGTACTGGAAGCGCACCGCGATCCGGTCGCCGTCGAAGGCCCACAGGCTCTTACGCAGCGCGTAGTCGAGCTCGCGCTCCCACTTGCGCGTCAGGAACGCGACGATCTCCTCCCTCCCTCGGACGAAGACGTCGCGGTTGCGCCAGACCGAGTCGGGTGTGTACGCCGACGCCACGCGCAGCGGATCGCGGGTGTTCCAGGCGTCCTCGGCGGCCTGGACCTTCCGCAGGGCGGTCTCCCGGGTGAACGGCGGGTAGGGCGGTCGATCGTCGGTCATGTCAGCCTCCTCCAGGTGGAGAACGCACGTTCTCCACGCCTCGCCGACTAAGGTAGAGAACGCCCGTTCTCGACGCAAGGAGTCGCCGATGCCCGCCCCACTCACGGAGGAGCAGAACCGCCGGGCACGCGAGGACCTGCTGGACGCGGCGGAGAAGCTGTTCTACGAACGGGGCGTCCAGGCCGTGGGCATGGACCAGGTCCGGGCGGCATCCGATCTCCCCCTGAAGCGGATCTACCGCCTCTTCCCCACCAAGGAGGACCTGGTGGTGGCGATGCTGCGACGCCGTGACCTGCGCTGGCGCGCGAGCCTGGCCGATCGCGTGGAGCAGGTCACCGATCCCCGGGAACGCGTCCTGACGGTCTTCGACTGGCTGGCCGACTGGTTCGCCGAGCCCGGCTTCCGGGGCTGCGCCTGGATCAACGCCCATGGCGAGCTCGGCTCTTCCTCCCCCGCCGTCCTCGCCGAAGTCCGCTCCCACAAGCGGGCGTTCCGCTCGCAGATCGCCGAGTGGGTGCGCGCCGCGGGGGCGCCGGACGCCGCCGACGCGGTCTTCCTGCTGGCCGAGGGTGCCGTCGTCACTGCGGGCATCACCGGGGATCCGGCGTCGGCCCGGCAGGCGCGGTCGGCCGTGGCGGCACTGCTGGCTCAGCAGGGCGGCGAGACGACGGACCCGTCCGGTTCCGCTCCGGCCTCGATCTCGTAGAGCTGCCCCGACGGGATGTCGGACCCCAGGCCCCGGCCGTACGTGCGACGGACTTCCTCCGCGCTGGTGAAGTACAGCGTGACGACCCGCGCGCTCCCGTCGCCGCCCTTGGTGAAGCACACGTCCTGGTGCCGACTCCCGGCGCCAGGCGGGGGTGCCGGAAGTTCCATCGGCGGTGGGACGTCGGAGGGTTCGGGGTACGCGAAGTACCTCCACCCGTCCGCGCGCGCCACCCGGCGGTAATGGGCGATCACCTCTTCCGCGGTACCGGGGTGGACGAACAGCCGCCGCGCCGAGAGCCACGCGTCACCGCTCTCGTCCGAGCACGAGGAGGAAACCGCGGCGTCTCCCCCGGCCGCCTTGGCGCCGGGCGGCGGGGAGGCCAGCAAGGGCGTGTCCTCCAGCTCTCGCATCAGGCTCTCCGTCCCCTCGCAGCCCTCGAACGGGGACAGCACGGAACACCCGACCGGTCCGCCGGCGAGCAGGACGACGGACAGCAGCAGGCCGACCACACGGCCGGCCCCTGCGGGAGGTCGGCGCCACGGCCGCACGCCGTCGGCGGTGCGGACGAGGAGATCCTCATGCACGGAGTCACACTCGGGCGCCCTCGCGTCGCCCTCGCCGCGAACACTCGTGACAAGGCCCATGCTCCGTGACTCCCTTGATCACCTGATCACCTGATCACCGCGGACAGGTCGGCGCACGGTATCCGGCCCCCGGCCGTCGAGCAACTGGCTGACCTGCGCGGGGCCTTTCGGTCTGGGTTGAGGAAGTCAGGGAGGCGCCCAGGGTCACCGGAGACCCCGGCGGTCCTTGCTCCAGATTGTCGCCGCTTCTTGCTGTTATCGCTTTGTCTGACGAAATGGTCAGACTCCACCGTCGCGAACGCTCGGCAACTCGTCACGCCAGAGATGTCGTGAAGTCGCTGAACGGCGCCCCGACGATGTGCTGCTGTTCCGTCTCCCGTCGTGCCCGCGTGCGCTTCCTCCCGGGCACGGCCGACAAGGACGAGCCGCGCGTCGCCCTGTTCCCCGCCCCCGGTGAGCTACCTCCTCGACCGTCGGGTGTCACACGCGCCAACTCGTTTAACATGAGACCACGTCATATGCGGCCCGACGGGCTTCCGGTCCATGACAACGGACCAACGGACATGCCCCCACCCGCACGAGTCTTCTTCGTGCTGCCTGGGGGCATTTCTTGTTGTTCCGCGAGTCCGCCGCGTCCGTGGCCGCCCGCATCATGGACGGATCGCTGCCTCTGCAACTGACGGACAACTTCGTGCACCAGCACAACCGTCGCCCCGGCACCTCGGAGGTCCGGTCGTGGGAACGCAGTCTTCCCGCCCTCACGAACGCTCTGCTCGAGGCGGGGCTCGGCGACGTCGAGATGATCATTGAGTACAGCCTGCCGCTGACCAGTCGGCGAGTGGACGCGATACTCGCCGGGCACCATCCGAGGACGGGTGAGCCCTCCTACGTCGTCGTCGAGTTGAAGCAGTGGAGCAGCGCGTACCCGGAGGAGGACGAACCGCTCCTCTGCCGCATCGACGCCTACCCGCGTCCCGTGCTCAACCCGATCGAGCAGGTTCGCGGATACTGCGAGTACCTCCTCGCCTTCAACGGCGCCCTGGAGAAGACGCCCGAGGCGCTGGCCGGCGTGGCCTACCTGCACAACGCCACCGAGTTCGGCGTGGCGGGGCTCCGGGACGTGCCCGAGGGGCCGCACGGCCGCCTGTACACCGGTGAGCAGCGGGGCGCCTTCCTCGACCTCCTGCGCGGCAGGCTCGCGCCCACCCCTGGGGCCGACGCCGCCGACGCTCTGCTGAGCGGCAGGATCCGCCCGTCGAAGCAGTTGCTGTCCGTCGCGGCGGCCGAGATCCGTGACCGTGAGCAGTTCGTCCTGGTCGCCGAGCAACGGCTGGCCTACGAGCTGGTGATGAAGGCCGTCCGCACGGCGCAGCGATCGAATCACAAGGAGGTGGTGGTGGTCGCCGGCGGCCCCGGCTCCGGCAAGAGCGTGATCGCCCTGTCCCTCCTGGGTGAGCTGTACCGACGCGGCAACGCAGCCCTGCACGCCACCGGCTCGCAGTCGTTCACCAAGACCATGCGCAAGGTGGCGGGTGCCCGCAAGCCCGAGGTGCAGGGGCTGTTCAAGTACTTCAACAGCTTCATGGAGGCAGAACCCAACGACCTCGACGTGCTGATCTGCGACGAGGCACACCGCCTCCGACGGACGTCCGCCAACCGCTACACCAGGGCGTCGCTGCGCACCGATCGCCCCCAGATCGACGAACTGATCGACGCGGCGCGGGTGCCGGTGTTCCTGCTCGACCAGCATCAGGTCGTCCGTCCCGGCGAGCTGGGCACCGTTGACGAGATCAAGGCCGCGGCCGCCGCGCAGGGGTTGCGGTGCACGGTGGTCGAGCTGGACAGCCAGTTCCGTTGCGGCGGCAGCGACGCCTATGTGGCGTGGGTCGCCTCGCTCCTCGGCCTGGACGGCGAAGGCCCGGTCGCCTGGGAACCGGACGGCAAGGTGGAACTGCTCACCGCGGAGACGCCCCAGGAGATGGAGGCGTTCCTCTCCTCCCGTCGGGAGGGCGGCTACACGGCCCGGATGACCGCCGGTTACTGCTGGCCGTGGACGAAGAAGGTCACCCCCGACATGACGGCGCTGCCCGCGGACGTCGTCATCGGCGACTGGGCCCGGCCCTGGAACGTCTACGGTGACCGCTCCGTCCTGGGCGCCCCGCCCGCCGCGCTCTGGGCCACGGACCCGGCCGGCTTCGGCCAGGTGGGCTGCGTCTACACCGCTCAGGGCTTCGAGTACGACTGGTCGGGCGTCGTCATCGGCCCCGACCTGGTCTGGCGTACGGATCGCTGGGTCGTCGACCGCTCCGCGTCCAAGGACCCGGTCTTCACCAAGGCGACCTCGGACGACGACTTCGGACGCCTCGTCCGCAACACGTACAAGGTGCTCCTGACGCGCGGGATGATCGGCACGGTTGTGTACTCGACGGACCCCGAGACCAGGGAGAAGCTCAGGTCCCTCGTCCCCGGGTCCGTCGGTACCGACTGCTCTCTGCGCGTCTAGGCCTCCCGCCCGCCGACGGGGCTTCGGGCTACCGCCCTGGGATTACTCGGGGCGGTCGGCGACGACCAGCCACGAGGTGCTGAGCAGCCGCACTGTGCCGTCCTCCGCGCCGTGGTCCCGCAGATGGCCCGTCAGGACCTCGTGCGCCCGCGCCCTTCCGGCCCGGTCGGTCTGCGCCAGCAGGTGCCGGCCGGGTCCCGATCCCAGCATGAACCGCGCGGCGTCCTCGGCGCCGTGCCCCCATCTGCCGTACGCCTGGGTCCGCTCGACCGCGACGTCGGTGAACCCGGCCTTGCCGAGGACGTCGAGGACGCGGTCCCGGGCGGCCAGGGAGAACATCCCGGGGAGGCCCGGCCTGCCGAGGTCGCCGACCGGCAGGACGTCACCCAGCGAGGCGAGGGCCGCCACCCACTCGTTGAGCGGCGGGTCGGCCGGGCAGACGAAGGCCAGCCGCCCGCCGGGGCGCAGGGCACGGGCGATGTTGCCGAAGGCCGCCACGGGATCGGCGAAGAACATCACCCCGTACCGGCTGATCGCCGTGTCGAAGGCGCCGGGTTCGAAGGCGTGTACCTGGGCGTCACCCTGGATGAACGAGGTGTTGGCGACGCCCTCCCGGTCCGCTCGGGACCGGGCCTCCGCCAGCATGGCGGCGGAGAGGTCCAGTCCCACCGCGTTCCCCGCGGACGCCCGGAGGGCGGCGAGGCGGGTGGTCTGCCCCGAGCCGCAGCCGAGGTCCAGCACCCGATGGCCCGCCGAAATGTCCGCCGAGTCGAGCAGCGGCTCGTTGAAGCCCTCGTTCACGGCGTTCCAGCGGTCCTGGTGGCGGGCCCAGTGGTCGCCCTCCGGACCGTTCCACGCCTGCGCCTGTTCGGTGTTGACGACTTCCAACACGAGTCCCCCTGGAGACGGATTGACGGAGCGCGAGGTTTGGGCGCTCGCCCAAACAGTATGGGCGAGCGCCCATTCTCACAACCCCGGTTAGAATCGGCCCTGTTGAAGTCAGCAAGCGACAGGGAACCCGGGAGGCCGATCCATGGCACCGCGCGGAGTGGCCACTCCGGACGTGCGCGAGAGGCTGTTCACGGCCGCCGAGCGCGTCGTCGGGAGGGACGGCCCGGGCGCGCTCACCAGCCGGGCCGTCACCACCGAGGCAGGCTGCGCCAAGGGCCTGCTGCACGCGCACTTCGCGGGGCTCGACGAATTCGTCGCCGAGCTCTGCCTGGACCGCCTGGCGCGGACGGCGGCGAAGGCGCGGGAGCTGTCCGGCCTCGTGGGCCGGAACACGGTCGAGGAGAACCTCGGTACCGTCGCCTTCGTCATGTTCGACTCGGGAGGACCCGCCCTGGCGAGCCTCGCCATGGTCCGCCCCGCGGCCGCACAGCGCTTCCGTGAGGCCCTGGCGGCAGGGGCCCCCGGCTTCACCGCGATCGAGGGGGCCGTCGTCCGCTACCTGGATGAGGAACGGGAGCTCGGGCGGATACCTCAGCGCCTCCACCCGCACACCGCCGCCCTGGCCGTTGTCGGGGCGGCCCACCATCTGCTGATGACCGCCTGGCCGGGCAGCCCCGATCCCCGGTCGCGGATGGAGCGCCTGGTGGCGGAAATGGTGAAGGGGTAGCCAGGCCGGAGACCTTCCGCGCGGTCACCCGGACGGCCGACCGGAGGACGCGTCCGACTCGGCCGGCGGTCCTCGCCGCGGCGCTTCCGCGAGCGCTCGCCCCGAAGCGGCTCCTCCCCCTCTTCGATCAGTTCGGCGGTGCCGCGGACGTCCACCGGGTGGTACGGGTTCTCGACGTCCTGGACGGTGAGACTGACCGCGGCCTCCGGCCGGGTTGCGGGCCTTCAGTGCTTCGGGTCGAGGTCGGCGCCGCCCCGGTCCGGTCCGGTCCGGTCCGGTCCCGTCAGGACAAGTTGCCGAAAAGATCGTTGAACGCCTCGGTCATCGACGGATGGGTGTAGATCCCGTCGCGCAACACGCTCGCGGTGGCACCGAGCCGGAGCGCGACCGCGAGCGTGTTCACCGTCTCGTGCGCGTCGTGGGCGAGCATCGCCACGCCCAGCACCTCGTCGGTCTCGGCGTCCACGATCGCCTTCATCATGCCGCGCGCGTCACCGACGATCTTGGCGCGCGGCACTGTCGCCATCTCGGCGACCTTCCGTACCGCGGTCTTCAGCGGCCGACCGGTGGCACGGGCCTCCGCCTCGGTCATGCCCACCCGCGCGAGCGGCGGGGTCGTGAACACGACGTGCGGCACGAAGGCGCGATCCGCGGTCGACCGCTCGCCGGCTCCGGTGAGCTGGTCGCGCACGATGCGGAAGTCGTCCAACGAGACGTAGGTGAACTGCGGCCCGCCGTTGACGTCGCCGACGGCGTACACGTGGGGCAGCGTCGTGCGCAGGTGCTCGTCGACCACGACCTCGCCTCGCCGGCCGACCTCGATGCCGGCCTCCGCCAGCCCCAGCCCGTCGGTCATCGGACGCCGGCCCAACGCGGCGAGCACGAGTTCCCCCGCCGCCGTGCGGCTCGCCCCGTCGGCCGCGCGGTAGGTCACCACGGCCCGGTCACCGTCGTCGGTGACCGCCTCGGCGGTCGCGTCGGTGAGGACCGTGACGCCCGCCGCCGTCAGCAGGGCCCGCACCTCGGCGGCGATGTCAGGGTCCTCGGCGGGCAGCAGCTGCGCGCCACGCTGGATCACGGTGACCTTGGCGCCGAAGGCGGCGTACATCGAGGCGAATTCCACCCCGACGTAACCGCCACCGAGGATGACCAGTTCACGCGGCCGCTCGGTCAGTGCCAGCAGCCCGGTACTCGTCACCACCCGTTTCGAGTCGGCGAGGCCGGGGATGGGCGGCAGTCGCGAGACCGAGCCGGTGTTGATCACGATGGTGGCGGCCCTGACCGTGAGTTCGTCCCCGCCCGCGGCGACGACGAGGGTGTGCGGGTCGACGAAACGGGCCCGGCCGGTGATCACGGTCGACGTCTCGGGCGAGTCGAAGAGCTGGAAGTTCTTCGCCCGCATCGCCTCGACGAGGGTCGTCTTCTTCTCGGCCGCCTGGTGGAACCAGGTCGCCGCGTCGACCCGAGGGTCGGGGTGCTCGGCCTGGAAGATCATGGCCTTGGTCGGGACACAGCCGGTGTTGATACAGGTCCCGCCGTACATCTGATCGGACTGTTCGATCAGCATCACCCGCTTGCCCGCCGTGGCCAGCGCCCCGACGAGCGTCTTGCCACCCTTGCCGAAACCGATGACAGCAAGATCCACCTCGGTCGCGCCCATGGGGCTCAGGCTAGACGGGGCCCTCGTAGAGCCCGGGCATTGAACCCCGCGTGAACGGGTCCCATGTCGCGTCAGTGGGCTGTCGCGTCAGTGGGCCCAGGGCAGGCGCAGCGCCTCGAGGTCGGGGTCGTTCAGCACCGCCTCGACGAGGCCGGGCGGACCGGCGATCTTGGTGCCCCAGAGGTCGTAGTCGGTGCACAGGACCCAGGAGCGGTCGGCTGCCCAGAGGTTGGACGGGCTGAAGTCGGCCTCGGAGCAGTCGTACAGGACCTCGGCGTCGCCGAGCCGGCCGACACGGACGTCAAGGGCGTCGACGTCGTCGAGGTCGCCGAGCAACAGGGGGCTGTAATAGGCGAGACAGGGGGTGTGCGGGCCGGCGGGGCTGTGGTCGGCGAGGACGGCGATCAGCCGGGTCCAGGTCTCGCGGTCCAGGCTTCCCTCGGCCGGCGGGACGACGCCGAGGGGCCAGCTGCCACCCTTCTTTGCCGAGGGGAAGCAGCGGAAGCACGGCAACAGCCCGTCCGGCACGACCGGGTCGCCGGTCCGCCGCGCGAGTTCGGCCCAGCGCAGCCGTCGCCAGGCGGGGCCCGGGTGCCGGGCCCGGCCCAGGCCTCCGCCCGTGGCGACGCCCACGGCGTCGAGGTCGATGTCCCCGACGACGTGCCGCTGCACGGTCCCGTCCGCCGCGCTCGCCCGGTGGTGATCGTCGTACGTGACCTCGCCGGGCCCGCGCTCGTGCTCGTACATGGCGTTGAGCACCCATACCGCGTCGGGCATCGCCGGGGGCATGAAGCCGGTGATCCCGTCGCCGCACAGTTCCCGCAGCCAGTCGGCGGCCCCGGACGGCGCGGGCGGCCACTGGCTCTGCAGGGGGCTCGCTTTGTCGGACATGCGGCCCATCGTCGCAGGTCAGTTCACCGTCTCGGGCGGGCGGAGACCGTGGGGGTCGCCGTCAGCGTCTCGTGCGGTGGTCGGGTGAGGGGAACGCGCCGAAGGGCGTGGCGTCCGGGCGGGTGGTCATGGTCGGTTGGGGCTCAGCGGGTTGCGGTCTCCACACCGCCGGCCCGGTTCCCCGCCGCAGGACAGGACGCACGGCTGCCGGAGTCGCGCAGCAGCGGCAGGTGTCCGCCCTGTGCCAACGGTGCCATTCGAGGAGGTCCCGCACGCGGGCACGCACGCCCGCGTGCCGGTTGTGGAGTTGGCCGCGCAGGAGGGGGGCGCTGTCCCGCATGCCGGTGAGGGCGGTGGCGCGCACACGGGGGTCGGGGTCGTCGGCGAACGGTTGCAGCGCCTCGTCGGGGAGGGCGCGAAGCAGCCGCAGCGCCGACAGGGCGCGGGCACGGATCGCGGCGTCCGGGTGGCGGGTGAAGGTGCGCAGCAGGGCCGCGTCCTCCGCGTGCCCCTGCTCGGCGAGGCCGATCACCGCGGCGGGGCACACGGCGGCCGGGTCGGTGCACAGGGCCAGGTAGTGGGTGCGGGGGGCCTCGCCCAGGGCGCGGAGGCCGCGGCACGCCGCCACGCGGACGCCGCCGGAGGGGTCGGTCAGGTACCGCAGCAGCTCGCCGCCCCGGTCGGCCTGGTCGCTCTCGCTCAGCCGCGTCACGGCGGCGGACCGCACGTAGGTGTCCTGTGCGGACAGCAGTTGGCCGAGGACGGTGTCCGCCTCGGGGTGAGCGAGGACGGCGTCGCACGCGTGCCGCCGGAGCTTCCGGTACCCGTGCGCGACGGCGAGTCCGGCCAGGTCCTGGGCGTCGAGCAGCTCTGCTTCCACCGCCGAGGCGAGCACGTCGAGGCGGGGGCCGCACGCGCGGTCGGCGTTCAGACGGGCGAGGACCCGGGTGCGGGCGTCGACGACGTCGGCAGGGCTGCCGGACGCGAGCGCGAGGCGTATCGCGGTGCGAACGGCGTGTACCCGCACGCTCTCCACGGGGTCGTTCGCCGCCACCTCCCAGGCCCGTGCCAGGCCGAGCCGTCCGTGGGCGGCACCCGCGCTCAGGCCGGCCAGACGGGTCTCCTGTGCACTGCCGGACAGGAGTTGGGTCAGCGCCTGTCCGGGCAGCCCGCCCGGACGGCCCAGCACCGCGTCCCGAACCCAGACCCCGTGGCGCCACTGCGCCACCAGCACCGCCAGAGCGGCCAGGGTGGCAGGTTGCCGCGAGGCGACGAGGTCCGCGGCGGCGAGGGCCTGGTGGGCGACGGCGCGGGCGAGGTCCCGAACCCGCCGGTGCGGGTCCGCGGTGCGGATCAGGACGAGCGGCAGGAGGGAATCGGGCAGCGTCCCGGGCGCGGCAAGGCCGAGCGCCGCCATGCGGACGCGCGGGTCGACGTGACTGAGGCACAGGGCGATCTCGGACGAGGTGGGCGGCGAACTCCAGGAGGGAGCGCCGGCAGCACCTGGGCCGTCCTGCCAGTACGGTGCCCGGCTCCAGTCCGCGATCTCCCGTCGGTCGAACCACCGGAAGCCGACCCGTCGCCTTCCCTCGGATCTCCAGGTGCCGAACTCCCCCGCGGTGCTCACGTGCACCTCGCTGTCGAGGTCGACCCACTCCTCCGCGGTCCATGCGTCGGCCGACGACGTCACGCTCCTGCCGTGCAACAGCCGTTCGGCCGGGGTGTGGAGCTGGGTGGGGCCGAGTCCGTACGCCGTCATGGACGGACTGTAACGCGGGCTGCCACCCGCTCCACCAGCGGTTTTCCCGGGCGGCGGTGGCGCGGGCCTGGCAGGATGACGGCATGCTGATCCGAAGGACCGATGCCGCGTAGGCGTCCGAAAGGGCTGCGCGCTGAGCGTTGGCGGCCCGCACGAGGCGTCCCGGTTCGTCAGGTCCGCGGTGTTTCCGCGGCGACTCGCGTGGCGATCAGGAGGCTGGAGGAGGAGCTCCTGTGGCCGGGCGCTGTCGCCGCCGACCTGGCGGAGTGCCGGCGGTATCTGGAGAAGCCCGGGCGCTTCCTGCCGGATCCGGAGATGAACTGCAGCCACTGTGATCCTCTGGTGGCGCGGGATTGCCTGGAGGCCGCGCTGCTGCGGCTTCCCCGTGGTGCTCGGACAGACCTGGGCAGGATCGTGGCCAAGCTGGACGCCGAGTTCGACCGCAGGTTCGTCCCCCTCAGCCCTCACCTCGTGCTGACGCCACCGTTCGGAGCGTGCGGACATTGGCGGCGGCGATTCATGGAGAACTACTGAGGGCGGCGAGAATCGCTCCCTGCTCGCCCCGCCCGACCTCGGGCTGTTGCCCGGCCCCGCCTCAGACGCGTTCCAGCGGCCGGTGTGGGTAGGGCGGAAGTTCCACGGTGACGGCGTCGCCCGGGCGGACGGTCCCGTTCTGTCGCACCACGGCCATGACGCCCGCCTTGAAGGTGAAGTCACCGGAGGACGGGTCGATCGTGAACATCTCGCCGAGCAGGCCCTGGCGAAAGTCGTTGATCTTCGCGCACGGGTTGCGCAGCCCGGTGACCTCGATCACCGCGTCCTGTCCGAGGTGGAGCAGGGTGCCCGTCGGAAGGCCGAGAAGGTCCACGTCGCGGGTGGTGATGTTCTCGCCGAGCTGGCCGGCGGAGACGTCGAAGCCCTTCAGCGCGAGCTCCGCGAAGAGTTCCTCGTGCATCAGGTGGACCTGGCGGAGGTTGGGCAGCTCGGGCTCGTACGTCATGCGGAACTGGTGGCGGATGGTCCTCCCCGCGTGGACGTCGCCCTCCACGCCGAGGCCCTCCAGCAGCGTGACGGACGACTGGTTGGGCTTGCTGAACGAGTACTCCGCGTTGCGGCTCACCGCGGTGATCCGGCCTTCGGCCATGGCGTAGTCCCCCATCTGTCGTCGGTCTGCGGCGGCCGATCATAGAGGGCGTCGCGGTCACGTCCGCCGGGGATGCCGCGGTGCACGGCGGTGGCATGATGACCGGCGAGCGGGCGGGGGCCGCCGACATGTCGCGTCCCGGCAGTACCTGCGGTCCCGACAGTCCTGGCAGGCCGTCGCGCATCCATCGGAAGGACCCCCAGTCATGGCCGGAGCAGTTACGGAACAGGGCCGGTGCGGCCGCGCCGTCGTGCGAGGCGCCGGCATGCGGCGGCGCCGTCTGCCGCTCGCGACGGGCGCCTTGACGGCCCTGACGACGCTCATGGGCTGCTCAGGCCCCGGCAACGGCCCCATATGCACGATGATCGGCATGGACTCCGGTGTCTCCGTGGGGTGGCGGACCGCCGACTTCCCCGACGAGGCCACGATCGTCCGGGTGTGCGTGGACGGCAAGTGCAAGGAGAGGCTCTCCGTCGATGCGGATGGTCCCGTGCTGCGGCTCACCGTGCCGCTCAAGCAGGACATCGGCGGGAAGACGGTCACCGTGCGGTTGACGGTGACAGCGGGAAAGGACGAGCGCGTCGTCACGACGGACACCCGGCGGGTGAAGCTCACGGAGCAGCACCCCAACGGCGTCTCCTGCCCGCCCACCGCGTGGACGGCCGCCTTCCGCGCCCACCCGTCGAAGGGGCTCATTGCTCCCAAGGGCCTCTCCCCGCGGTGACGGTGGCGGGGCTGCGGCCTCAGCGGGCGCCGGCAGCGCCGTGTGCCGGCCCGTCGGGCGCTATCCCTCGACGTCGAGGGCCGTGCCGTAGAGCCGGTCCGCCTTCAGCCGGATCACCACGCGCCGCTCGGCGACGAGTTGCTCGAGGAACGCGCGCTCGTCCTCGGGCTTCGCGCGCTCCGGGACCATCGCGAGGAGTTCGCGACCGACTTCGTCACCCGGTTCCGTCGTGACGTCGGAGACCTCGGCCTCGCCCTCCGCCACGGCGAACGACCAGACGTCGCCGCCCTGGACGTGGAGCGACGCCCGCGGGTCGTGCCGCAGGTGCCGGAGTTTGACCCGGTCGGCGGTGGTCGAGAAGCGGGCGACGCGGGCCTCGGGGTCCCAGTGGTACAGCATGGTGGTGAGGTGGGGATGACCGCTGCGCTTGATGGTGGCCAGCGTGCCGAACTGCTGACCGCCGAGCAGGTCGGAGAGAGCGTCGTCGGACAGTGCGCGGGGTGCGGGTCCTTGAGTCATGACGGCACCAACTCCCGACTTCTGTCCGCTATTTCCGGCAGTCGACATGGACCGCATGGACCCTCGGATCCGCGCGGTCAGGGTCAGCGTCCGTCGAGTGCCCAGAGGTGGATCGCCGACCGGTCCTCGGACACCGTGCACCACTGGCCGGGGCCTGCGCCGAGCGGACTCCCGTGAACGGTGAACGGGTAGGAGACCGGCCCGCGCACGGTCATGGCGGACGGGTCGAGGAGCCAGTGCCGCGGGATCGCTGCCTCCCCGTGGACCTCGCTGCCCACCACCGCCGCGTCGTCGTACGGGAAGGCCGCCTGGTAGCCCCACCAGACCTGGTCCTCACCCGGTGCGGGCGGCACGGCGTCGTCGTCCGCGGTACGGGGGCAGTCCCCGGCCGCCCGGCGGAGTTCCCCGCCGTCCTCGGCCCGGAGGAGGGAGAGGGACCACTGCCCCGGGTCGGTGGCCAGGACGTGCCGGCCGTCAGGGCTCGCGGCGAGCAGCACCGTCTCGTCCAGTCGGCGGAAGGTGAGGGTCCGGCCGTCCCAGTGCCCCCACAGCGCGGGCGACTCCTCGTCGCCCTCGCCGACGGTCAGGCCCATGCGCGCGGGGTCGGGGTGCGGTGTGTGGAAGCTGGAGCCGACGGTGCCGGTCCGCGCGCTTCCCAGGAGGGTGCCGGCGGCGGCGTCCAGGACGACCCACTCCTCTTCGTGGTCCGCGTCCGGTCCGCGGCAGATGTGGGCCCACACCAGCTTGCCGTCGGACGAGAACGCGGCGGAGGCCCGGCTCGCGTGGGCGTGGTGCCAGTCGTTCGCGTACTCGTCGAAGGAGAGGTGCGCCGCCTCGCACACCGCTTCCGACCAACAGCCGTGCCGCAGTTCCCAGCGCACGGCGCCCGTGGGGTCAACGGCACGGACGGCGTGCACGCCGGAGAAGACGGCCAGGTCCCCCGTGGGGGACACGGTCACGGTGCCGTAGCCGCTGGGCCAGGGTGCCGGTATGCGGATCTCCGGAGCGCCCTCGGCGTCGAGGTCCAGGACGGCGACCTCCGCGTCGCCCCGCTGCACCAGCAGCCTCCGGCCGCCACCGGGCGGACACAGCACGCCCAGATGCTCGAGCCGGTCCGAACTGCCCAGCGGAACGCGGACGGTGGCGAGGTGCCGGGCGGTGACGGTCACGGGCGTGCCCCCACGGACGTTGCGGACGATGCGTGGGGGATCGTGCCACAGCCGCCAAGGCGCTCGTGGGGAGGGGAGTTCGGGATGACGGACGGACAGGGCGACGACGGGTACACCTGCGGGTGGCTGCGGGACGCCCACTGGGGCGCGGAGGGTCTGCGTGGCCTTCCTCCGACGGACACGGCGGAGGTGGCCGCCTGGGCGGCGCCGGTGCGCCGGGCGCTGGAGGTGGCGCACCGGTACGGGCTGCCGACCGAGGCGGATCACTGCTGACCGGGGACGGCGGACCGCCCTCCCTTCTCCCGGGTGGACGACCGCTTCTGGCGACTGGCCGTGGACGAGGCGATGCACACCCCCGAGTTCGTGCTCGACGGGCACGGCCGTGTGGGCGCTCGCCCCGGGCGTCGATCCGGCGGAGCGCTTCGTCAACTCCTCACTGCTCGCCTGCTTGGACGCTCTCGCGGCCTGGGAGCACCGCTGCGAGCATCTCGACGACTTCGACGACCTGGAGCCGGACGACCCCGACTCTGACGACGACCCCGTCGGGGAGGCGCGGGTCGCCTTCGGCCTCGCCGTGCGGGACCGAAGGCGCGAGTTGGACCCGCCGGCGTTCGATCCGGACGCCTGGTGGGGCCGGGTGTACGAGGAGGTGGAGTTCGACGCCATCTGACGACGGCAGCACGGCTCGGAGCTGCCGGGCGGCCCCGCACGGATCGTGAGCCGTGATCCGCGCCAGGCCCGGCACATGAGCGCAGGCGGAGCAAGGCAGCCCACGGCGGACGCCGTCGGCTGCCTTGGTCCGGTTCCACAGGGTCGGTGCCGAGCGGTCGTCTACTCGGTGTGCAGCACCGAGGCGATGGTCGTCCGGGCTGCCGACCGGGCCGGGACCAGGGCGCCGAGGACGGCGATCGCCACACCTGCCAGGAACATCGCGGCCAGCTGCGGCGTGTGCCACACGTCCTTCATGTACGCGGGGAAGTCGACCACCCCGACGTTGTCCACGACGAGACGGTGCGCCACGATCCCGAGCGGGATGCCGAGCAGCCCGCCGACCGCACCGAGTCCGGTGACCGAGGTCACCGTCATCACCACCACCTGCCGGGGGGTCATCCCGATCGCCTTGAGCATGCCCAGGTCACGCCGCCGCTCACGGGTGTTCAGGAGGACGGTGTTGAAGACGCCGAGCGAGGCGACGAGGGCCAGCACCACCGTGAACACCACCGAGAAGGTGACGACGGTGGCGGTGCCGGCGTTGCCGGAGTCCGTCACCGACGCGCGCAGGTCCGGGTCGAGCGCCGCGACCGCCTCGGTGTAGGCGCGCGCGTCGGCGCCCGGGGTGAGCCGCACCATGTACTCGGTGGCGTGGGCGTCGGGTGCGAGTCGGGTGAGGCTGGCCCAGTCGGCCTCCAGGGCCCGGGCATCGCCCTCCATGAGCCGGCCCACGACGGTGGCGGTGATCTTCCTGCCGTTCAGCCCCAGGGTGACCCGGTCGCCGAGCGTCAGCCCGCGCTGGGTCAGGAAAGCGGGCCCGGCCACGATCTCGCCCGCCGCGGCCGGCGCCCGGCCTTCGACGATGGTGTGCTCGTACGCGGAATCGTCGCCGCGGTAGAAGTCGGCGAACACGGGCTCGGTCTGCCCGGTCATGTTCGCCTGGGACAACGCGCGGGCGCGTACGCCCTCGGCGCCCGGCAGGGACCGCAGGTGTTCCTCGATCTCCAGGTCGCTGAGCCCGGACGGAGTCCGGTCGTTGCCCGAGACCTCGGTCGTCACGTGGATCCGGGCGCCTCCGCCCTCCCTTCCGACGTTGCCGTACGCCACCATGGTGCTGGTCAGTCCGGTCGACAGAGTCACCGTGGTGACCCCGAGGACGATGGCCGCCATGGTCAGCAGGGTGCGGCCGGGACGGGCGAACGGCTGGCCCAGGCCCAGACTGACCGGGCGCGGCAGCCGGGTGGCGCCGAGCATCCGCTGGACGCGCAGCCCGTGCCCGGTGCGCGGCGTGCCGCCCGCGCTGATCGCCCGTGCCGCGGACAGGCGGTGGGCTCGCAGTGCGGGGACCAGCGCGGCCAACAGGACGAGCGCGGGCATGCCCACGAGGCAGGCGACGGACGGCCACAGGCTGACGTCGCCGATCGTGGCGCGGCCCACCTCGATGCCGGTGAACGCGACCTTCAGGATCGGCCCGGCGAGTGCGCTGCCGGCCAGCGTGCCCAGTACACAGCCCACCACGGCAGGTACGGAGAGCATCGTCAGGTAGACGGCGACGACCTGGTTCGGCGTGAAGCCCAGGGCCTTGAGCACTCCGATGTGCCGGTACCCGGAGACGACCGCGCCGCTGACCACGTTGCCGACGATCAGGGCGGAGACGAGCAGGCCGAGGACGCCGAAGAACGTCATGAACGGAAGGTAGGAGTCGGCCAGCGCGGAGAAGGCTTGCTTGAGGGTGAGGTACGTCTGCGCGCCGGTCAGCGCTTCCTCGGGCAGTCCTGCGGTGGCCCGCGTCAGCCCGGTGCTCAGCTGTGCCTCCGTCGAGGAGTTCGTGAAGCGGTAGAGCATCTGGGCGGAGGCCGGGTGCAGTGCCGTCATCTGTTCGGGCGAGACCCAGGCGCTCGCCGACCTGCTCATGCTGGTGGCGAATCCGACGACGGTCAGCGTCACATTGCCGGGGATCTCCAGCTCGGTGCCGAGGAGGTCCGTGCCGGGGGAACCCTGGGCGGGCCAGTTGACGACGATCTCGCCGGGTGCGGTGGCCCAGTGGCCCGCGAGGAGCTCGATCCGGTCCACGGGGCCGGCCGGATCGGCCCGGCCCACCACGGTGAGGGTGCCGCCGGCCATCCACAGCCAGTCCTTGGGGATGTCGACGACGGTCTGCCCGAACGGTCCGGCCGCAGCCGCCACTCCGGGCTGCCGGGCGGTCCGCGCCAGCTGCCCTCGCGAGACCTGCGTGGCGTCGAAAGCCGCCACCGTGTGGGCCCCGCGCTGTGCGGCGTAGGCCTTGTCGAAGGGACTCGAGGCGGCGCTCAGCAGCGCCAGGGCGAGCAGGACCGTCGTGGTGGAGCAGAGGACGACGAGTCCGATGACGCAGGTCTGGAGCCGACGGCGCTTCACAGCCGCGCGAGAGGCTGTCCATACGGCGCTCACGCGGTCGCCTCCAGCGTGCTCTCACGGGCGACCCTGCCGTCGGCGACCTCGATCAGCCGGCTGGCGCAGCGGGTGGCCAGCTGCGGATCGTGGGTGACGATCAACAGGGTCTGGCCTATCTGGTTGAGGTCGATCAGCAGGTCCATCACCTGCTCGCCCGACCGGCTGTCGAGGGCGCCGGTCGGCTCGTCGGCCAGGAGCAGGGCCGGGCGGTTCATCAAGGCCCGTGCGACGGCGACGCGTTGGCGCTCTCCACCGCTGAGCGTCACCGGATGGTTGTTCCGGCGCTCGGCGACGCCGAGTTCGTCCAGGAGCTCAAGGGCCCGGCGGCGCGCCTGCCTGACGGTCGTGCCGGTCAGCTGCGCGGCCAGCGCCACGTTGTCCAGGACGGGGAGATCGTCGATGAGGTTGAAGAACTGGAAGATCATGCCGACGTTCCGCCGTCGGAACAGGGCCAGTCCCGTCTCGTTCAGCTTCCCGAGGTCATGTCCCTGTACCTCGACGGTGCCCGAGGTCGGCCGGTCGAGGCCGGCCACCATGTTGAGCAGGGTGGACTTGCCACAGCCGGAGGGGCCCATCACGGCGACCGCGTCGCCCGCCCGGATCTCCAGCGACAGGCCGTCCAGGGCCTTCGCGTCGCCGTACTCCTTGTGCACGCCGTCCAGCCGCACCACCGTGCGCCGGGCACTGTCGTGATCAGTTGTCATGGCTCGAACTTAGGGCGGCGTCCCCTGACGGAGCGTCGGCTCCCGGATGTAACCGTCCGGGCAGGTCATCCTGGGGATGTACGGAGCTGCATCCCCGGGCCGATGTGGGGCGCGTCGTGCGGCTGCGAAGATGGTCCGGTGTGGGGATCCGGGACGCTCGTACTGGTCGTCGCCCTTGCTGCGGCAGTGGGCGCCGCCGGGTATCTGTACGGGGCGCTGGCCAGGGCGCGGCGACTGCACCGGGCGGCCGTCGAGGAGCGCGGCTGGCTGCTGGAGCGGGAGCGCGAGAGCGCGACGCGTATCGCGGTCGACGCCGAGCGGGCCAGGATCGCCACCGAGCTCCACGACATCGTCAGCCACAACGTGAGCCTCATGGTGGTCCAGGCGGCGGCCGCCCGCGAGGTGCTGGCCACCATGCCGGAGGAGGCCGCGACGGCCTTGAGCGCCGTCGAGACCGCCGGGCGGAACACGATGACCGAACTGCGGCACCTGCTCGGCCTGCTCGCACCCGCGCAGAACGGCGAGGACGAGTCGCACGGAACGGACCTGTCACCGCAGCCGAGCTTGACCCGTCTCAGCCCGCTGATCGACCGGATCGCCTTCGCCGGCCTGCCCGTGGAGATGCGCGTCTCCGGCGAGCCCCGCCCGCTGCCCACCGGGATCGACGTCACCGCCTACCGGATCATCCAGGAGGCCCTGGTCAATGCCCTCAAACACGGAGACGGAGCATCAGCCGAGGTGACGGTGCGATACGCGGACCACTACCTGCGGGTCGAGGTGCTGAACAGCGGACCGAGCACCCTGTTGGGCAGCCGGCCCACGCCGAGTGGGCCGCGCCCGGTCCGGCCGGACGGGACGGGACGGGGGCTGATCGGCCTGCGGGAGCGGGTCGCCCTCTACGGCGGCGACCTGGACGCCCGCCGCCGACTCGGCGGCGGCTACCGCGTCCGCGCACGGATCCCGCTGGACCGGCCATGACGACGCACCCTGGACCCACCCCTCGCGTCGTGATCGCCGACGACCAGGAACTGGTCCGCACCGGCTTCCGCCTGATTCTGACCGCCCGCGGCATCGACGTGGTGGGTGAAGCCGGCGACGGAGCCGAGGCCGTGGCCGCCGTGCGGAGGCTGCGGCCCGACGTCGTGCTGATGGACATCCGCATGCCCACCATGAACGGCCTGGAGGCCGCCCGCCGGATACTCAGGCAGTCTCCGGACTGCCGGGTGATCATGCTGACCACCTTCGACCTCGACCACTACGTCTACGCCGCCCTCGCCGCCGGAGCCAGCGGATTCCTGCTCAAGGACGTCACCCCCGCGCATCTGGCCGCCGCCGTGCGCCTGGTCGACACAGGTGACGCGCTGCTCGCGCCCTCGATCACCCGCCGCCTGGTGGAGCGTTTCGCCTCAAGCGACCGCAGCGCCGATGCGGATCTCGCGACACCGGCCGTGCACCGGGACCTGACCGCGCTGACGCCGCGCGAGCTCGAGGTGCTGACGCTCATGGGGCGGGGGCTGTCCAATGCCGAACTGGCGCGGCGGCTGACGCTCAGTGAAGCGACGGTGAAGACCCACGTGGCCCGGATCTTCGCCAAGCTGACCCTGCGCGACCGGGCCCAGGCCGTCGTCGTCGCCTACGAGACAGGACTGGTCTCGCCAGGAGAGTTCGCCGACGCCTCCACCAAGGAGTCCGGCCCGAGCGAGCCGTGAGTCCACGCAGCCGCCCCCGGCGACGACTCGCCGCGCCAGGGCTTCCGGCACACCGACCTGCCCCCCACCGCCAGGAACCCGGGGCGTCGAGGACGCTCACCGCCGCGTGGCCGAGCAGCTGATTCCCGTCACGAGCAACCAGTACCGCGCCGAGCGGCTCTCGCAACGGCTCGCCGTGTTCAGCGACTTCGCGGGCGCACTCGCCGGCGGAGGGCCTGGGGACTCGCCGCCGGGATGCACAAGGCGGCCGACCCGGGAGAGCTCGCCCGCCGTGGCGCGGAGGCCCGTGACGCGATGGAGGCGTTCGTCGCCCGGGCCGCCGGTGCCGCGCCCTCTCCGGTTCCCCGGGGATCGGTCCCCCGGGCGACCATCCCGGTGACGCCCGCCCCCGGCCCGGCGCGGCTGCGCGTCCACCGGGTCGGGCGGTCCCCATCGTGGAGGGACGGCCGACGGCGGCGCCCGAGGGCCGCACGACGCCGAGGAAGGCCGAGGAAGCCTGAACCTGGAGGGTGAGAGACCGCATGACGAACCCGAACGCCGACGACGCGGCCACGGCGGACCACGCGCTGAAGGCCAAGCACCGGGCGATGTGGGCGCAGGGCGACTACCCCTCGATCGCCGCCGATCTGATCGCCGGTCTGGGCCCCCTGCTGGTGCAGCAGAGCGGGGTGGGCCCTGGGCAGCGGGTGCTGGACGTCGCGGCGGGTACCGGCAACGCCTCGATTCCGGCCGCGCTGACCGGCGCGGAGGTCGTCGCGAGCGATCTGACCCCCGAGCTGCTGGAGGTCGGGCGCGCTCTGGCGGCCGAGCGCGGCGTGGAGGTCGAGTGGCGCGAGGCGGACGCGGAGCGACTGCCGTTCGGTGACGCCGAGTTCGACGTCGTGCTCTCCGTGGTGGGCATCATGTTCGCGCCGCACCACCAAGCCGCCGCCGACGAACTGCTCCGCGTCTCCCGCCCGGGCGGCACGATCGGGCTGATCGCCTGGACCCCGGAGGGCTTCCTGGGCAAGATGCTGGCGGTGATGAAGCCGTTCATGCCGCCGCTGCCGCCCGGTGCTCAGCCGCCCCCGCTCTGGGGCAGGGAGGAGCACGTCCGCGAGCTCCTCGGCGACCGGGTCGGCGGGCTGAGCGCGGAACGCCGCGAGCTGGTGGTCGACGCGTTCGCGTCACCCGAGGAGTTCCGGGACTACTTCAGGGAGCGGTACGGCCCGACCATCGCCGCCTACCGCGCCATCGGCGACGACCCGGACCGCATCGCCCAGCTGGACCGAGGCCTGGCCGACCTCGCCCGGGAGCACGACCGGGGTGAGGGCGACGGCCTCGTGATGGACTGGGAGTTCCTGATGATCACCGCGACCCGCGGCACGGACGGCACGGACGCCTGAAGCGCGGGGCCGGGAGCGCTGGATCCATCGCCCCCGGCCCCCGGCCTTCAGCCCTCGACGACCAGGTTGCTCGCCCTCAGCGCCTCCACCATCTCGGGCGGGGCGTCGGCCGTCGAGCCGGTCGCGTAGGGCGGCTCGGGCGCGTACTCCATGACCAGCTGGATCGACTCGGCGACCCGCTGGCCCGCGGTCAGGCCGGCCAGGTGGAGCGCCAGGTCGATCCCGGCCGAGACCCCGGCCGACGTGGCGTACTTGCCGTCGACGACGATCCGCTCGTCACCGACGGGGGTCGCGCCGAACGCCTCCAGCATCTCGAGGCAGATCCAGTGCGAGGTGGCCCGGCGGCCGGTGAGCAGGCCGGCCGCGGCGAGCAGCAGGGAGCCGGAGCAGACGGACGTGGTCCAGGTGGCGCCCGCGTCGACCTTGCGGATCCAGTCCAGCGTGGGTCCGTCGTCGAGCAGGTCCGCGCAGCCGGGGCCGCCGGACACGAGGAGCACGTCCGCGTCGGTCACGTCGGAGTACCCGGCGTCCGCGGTGAGGGCGAGGCTGCCCATGTCGGTGCGCACGGGGCCGGGTCGGGCGGCGGTGAAGACGACCTCCGCGCCGGGGATGCGGGAGAGGACCTCGTAGGGCCCGACCGCGTCCAGCGCGGTGAAGTTGTCGTACAGCAGGACGGCGATCTTCATGCTCATCGGTTACCTCCGTGAGGTGTGTCGGGCCAGTGCGACGGCCCGTCGGCTGTGGATGCGTCGGTTGGGGATGCGTAGGTGCCGGGTGCGTGGGCGGTGGACGTGCCCGTAGCGGCCGTCTCGGCCATGGACGTCCCAACGGCGGGTGGCCGAACGGCAGGCGGCCCAACGGCGGCGGCTGCCCCGGTGGCCGGTGCGGCGCCCCCGGACGTGGACGCGACGGTGGCGGTGACGGCGGCGGTGGCGTCCGCGGGTCCGCCGCCGGCCGTCCCCCGCACGGTGCGCGCGGCGGACGACGACGGCCGGAAGCGGCGCCGGTACTCGGCGGGCGGCACCGACAGCGCGCGGACGAAGGCCCGCCGCATCGCCTCGGGTGTGCCGTATCCGCAGGCCCGGGCTATCCGCTCCACGCCGTCCTCGGTGTCCTCCAGCCGACGGCGCGCGGTCTCCAGCCGGGCGGCGTCCACGTACCGTCCGGGCGTCACGCCGACCTCGGCGGCGAAGGCCCGCGCGAAGTGGCGCGGCGACAAGGCCGCCCGACGGGCCAGCGCCTCGACGCTCAGGTCGTCGTCGGGGTGGTCGGCGATCCAGTTCTGCACCTCCCGCAGCGGGTGCCGCTCCGCGAGCTGCGCGGCGAGCTGGGTGCTGAACTGGGCCTGATCGCCCGGCCGTCGGAGGAACACCACCAGGTGGCGGGCCAGCAGCAGGGCGACGTCCCGGCCGAGGTCCTCCTCGACCAGCGCGAGGGCGAGGTCGATGCCGGCGGTGACCCCGGCCGAGGTGGCGACGTTCCCGTCCCGCACGAAGATCGGCTCCGGGGCCACCTCGGTGTCCGGGAAGCGGCGCGCGAGGGCGTCGCAGTACGCCCAGTGGGTGGTGGCCCGCCGCCCGGCCAGCAGACCGGCCTCGGCCAGCAGGAACGCGCCGGTGCAGACGGACACGATCCGCTCCGCCCCGGCCGCCAGGTCCAGGATCCGGCGGACCACCGCCGGGTCCGGTGCGGCGGTCCCCACGCCGCCGGGCACCACCAGCGTGTGCGGGGGCTCGACGCCGTCCAGGTCGGTGTCCGGCAGCAGGCGCAGCCCGCTCGACGTCCGCACCGGTCCACCGCCGGGCCCGGCGGTGGACACCCGGTAGGCGTCCGGCCGCCCGGCGGCCTCACCTGCCTCGGCGAAGACCTCCAAAGGCCCGGTGACGTCCAGACTCTGCACTCCGTCGTAGAGGACGACGAGCACGCTCCGCTGTCTCATGCCTCCGAGCCTGGCAGGGGCCCGTCATGGCGGCAACGACGGGTTTCCCACCTTTCCTGCCACGCGCTGCGGCACCGTGCCGCAGCGCGTGGCAGGACGGACTCACACCCCCGCGAGCAGCGCCATGGCGGCGACGAGCATGACCAGGGAGGCGGCCAGGATGACGGCGCCGAGCACCGTGAAGTACCAGCGCCCCATTCCCGACGGCTGGAGCAGGGCGAAGTCCATGGTGCGGGCCGCCTTCTCCCGGCGCACCGCGTTGTGCCGCGCCACCCACTTGTCGGCCGCACCACCGAGGTTGAACGCGGCCACCGCGCCGCCGGTGATGCCTGCGAGAGCGAAAATCAGGATGAACAGGGCAGCGCCCACGGCTTGGTCCTTCGTGCTGGTGCCGCACGGTCGGCGGCGGACGGGCGCACTCTGCCAGCCGGTGCGGCCGGAGGCAAGCGATCACCGCTCGCTGCCCGGGACTGCGGGAGCCCCGGGCAGGACCTGCTGTTCAGCGCCAGCCGAGGGCCGGGGCGACGTGGGTGAGGACGGCGTCCAGGACGTGGGCGTTGTAGTCGACGCCCAGCTGGTTCGGGACGGTCAGCAGCAGCGTGTCGGCTGCGGCGATCGCCTCGTCCTTCGCCAGCTGTTCGGCCAGGACGTCCGGCTCGGCGGCGTAGGAGCGGCCGAAGACGGCCCGCGTCGTGGGGTCGATGTTGCCGAAGTGGTCCTCGGAGTCGGTCTCCCTGCCGAAGTAGGCCCGGTCGCGGTCGTCGACCAGCGGGAACACCGAGCGGCTCACCGAGACGCGCGGCTCACGCGCGTGCCCGGCCTCCTTCCACGCCTCGCGGTACGCCTCGATCTGCTTGCGCTGCTGGACGTGCAGCGGCTCGCCGCTCTCGTCGTCCTTGAGCGTGGAGCTCTGGAGGTTCATGCCCAGCTGGGCGGCCCATACGGCGGTGGCGTTGGATCCGGAACCCCACCAGATGCGCTCCCGCAGGCCCTCGGAGTGCGGCTCCAGGCGCAGCAGACCGGGCGGGTTGGGGAACATGGGGCGCGGGTTGGGGCGGGCGAAACCCTTGCCCTTGAGCACCTCGAGCAGGACCTCGGTGTGGTTGCGCGCCATGTCGGCGTCGTTGCCGTCCTCCGGCGGCTGATAACCGAAGTAGCGCCAGCCGTCGATCACCTGTTCCGGTGAACCGCGGCTGAGGCCGAGCTGGAGCCGGCCGCCGGATATCAGGTCGGCGGCGCCGGCGTCCTCGGCCATGTACATGGGGTTCTCGTAGCGCATGTCGATCACGCCGGTGCCGATCTCGATCCGGCTGGTGCGCGCGCCGATCGCCGCGAGCAGCGGGAACGGGGAGGCGTACTGCTGGGCGAAGTGGTGCACGCGGAAGTACGCGCCGTCCACGCCCACCTCCTCGGCGGCTACGGCGAGATCGATCGCCTGGAGCAGTGCGTCGGAGGCGGTCCGGGTCCGCGAGTGCGGAGTGTCCGACCAGTGACCGAAGGAGAGGAAGCCGATCTTCTTCATATGTTCTTCAACGCCTCCGGGCCGGGTTCATTCCGTCCGGGAGCAGCGGCGATGATGGCGGGGGCCGGGGCGGGAGCGGACCGCCCCGAGGAGTCGCAGGCGGGAAGGGGAGGCGGGTAGTCATGCCGGAGGAGTTCCACCCGGTGCCGGACCTGTGGGCGTATCTGCCCGGGACCTGGCGCACCGAGCGCACCGTGCGCGACCTGGCCACCGGGGACGAGGGCCGGTTCCGTGGGACGACCGCGTTCGAGCCGTCGCCGGGGCCGGAGGGCGGGCTGCTGCAGCGGGAGGACGGCGACTTCGTGTGGCAGGGCGTCTCCCGTCCGGCCGGTCGCACGCTGCGGCTGCTGCCCGGGAGGCTGCTGCCCGGAAGCACGGCCGCCTCGGCGGACGTGCGCTTCGCCGACGGGCGGGAGTTCCACCCGCTGGACCTGTCGACGGGACGGTTCGTCGCCCCGCACCCCTGTGCCGCCGACCTGTACGAGGGCGAGTTCACGGTGCTGAACGAGGACCGGTGGCGCACGGTGTGGCGGGTGCGCGGGCCGGCCAAGGACCTGGTCCTCACCACGGAGTACGCGCGGGAGGCGGCGAGGGTCTCGCACGCCCCGGAAACGACGGAACACCGCGAGGGCGTCGCCGGTCAGGCCCGCACCGGCGGGGCGTAGGGGACGTCCAGGCGGAGGGTCCAGCGGCCGGGGCGGCCCAGGACGGTGATCGCGGAGAGCGGGCGGACGTCGACGTTCCAGTAGACGGACGGCGGCGCCTTGAGGGCGTAGATCAGCGCTGCCCGGATCACCCCGGGTTCCGCGACGGCGGTGATGGTGGCCCCGTCGTCCGCGGGCCGGGTGTCGAGCCAGCCGCCGACCCGGGTGATGAAGGCGTGCAACGACTCCCCGCCGTGCGGCGCGGAGCGCGGGTCGGCCAGCCAGGCGTCGACGGCCTGCGGCTCGCGGGCCATCGCCTCGGCGAGCGTCATGCCGCGCCACCGCCCCATGTCGCAGTCGCGAAGGGCGGGCTGCACCAGCGGGACGTAGCCCAACAGGTCCCCGGTGGCCCGGCTGCGCGGGGTGGGCGAGCAGTAGCGCAGGTCGGCGGCGGCCAGCGGCGCCAGGCCGGGGACGACGCGCTGGATCCCCTCCCAGCCCTCCCGGTCCAACGGGCTGTCGTCGTCGAATCGCTCGGCGATCGGGCGGGTGCTGCTCGCGGCTGCAACGAAGGTGACCCGAACATGCATGCGGTGATGGTCGACCCGCGGGGAGGGCGGGTCAAGAGGGCCGACACCGGCGGGTAACACGCCCGGTAACCCCTGCGTGCGCCCGGGTGCTCAGTGGAGCTGCAGCGCCATCCAGTCGTCCGGTCGTGCGAGGGGCTCGAAGCCGAGGCGGGCGTAGACGTCGTGGGCGTCGTGCGTGGCGAGCATGATGCGGCGCAGCCCGAGGCCGCTCAGCTCCTCGCGCACCCTGGCCACCAGGGCACTGCCCAGGCCCTTGCCCCGCACCTGGGGGTCGACGTAGACGTCGCAGAGCCAGGCGAAGGTGGCCCGGTCGGTGACCGCGCGGGCGTAGGCGGCCTGCGCCCCGGTGACGACGTCGTACATCCCGAAGTTCACCGAACCGGCCATCGCCGCGTCCTGCTTCTCCCGGGAACGCCCGAGCGCCCAGTAGGCGTCGGTGGACAGCCAGTGGTGCACCCGGTCGGCGTCCACGCGGGCCGGGTCGGCGGAGAACTCGTATCCCTGTGGCAGGGGCGGGAGGGACGGCAGGGCCGGCGGAAGCGTCATGACGGGAGGCTTCCACGGGCCGTCGGGACGCCGCAACGCGATATGCGGCGCGGGGGTGCGCGGGGCGCGGGGTCCGGCCCTCGCGCCCGGAACCCGCCCGGCCCTCGCGCCCGGGACCCGCATGCCGCACCCGCCCGGCCCGCTGCCCCTGCCGGACGCGCGTGCCGCTCGTAGACTCGGACGAGGGGGCTCCCGGGAAAGTATCGCTGGACGAGACGACGACTGGACGAGGAGGCCCGCCGATGTACGCACGTGTGGGAGACCGGCTGCTGACGCACGGCAGGGTGGTCGGAGCGGCCGACCGGACGGCAGAGGTGATCGAGGTGCTCGGCCCGGACGGTTCCCCGCCCTACCGGGTGCGGTTCGAGGACGGCAACGAGGCGATGGTCTGGCCCGGCCCGGACACCGAGGTGAAGCACCTGACCACCGGTCCGGGCGTCACCGCCAGCGGCAGTCACCGCCTGTAGCGGGGCCCGAACGCGGTGGCGGCAACGCCCGGCCGCCGCGAAGTCCCCGTGCGCTCAGCCGCCGTAGTGGTCCTTGACCACCCGGGCCATGGCGCCGCTCGGGTCGGCCGCGACCTCCTTGGCGGAGAAGAAGACGTGTCCCCCCACCTCGGGCAGCGCGGCCGCGAGCTCGAGGTGGCGGGACAGTTCGCGCACGTTCTGCCAGGCGGCGGCCTGTTTCGGGTCGCCCGCCTTGTAGAGCGCCTCGCCGAGGTACAGGGCGGTGCCGGTGCCGCGCGTGGTGTCCGCCCACCACTCGGCGAGCACCGCGTAGTCCGCGGCGCTCTGCCCGATGTGCCAGTACAGCTGCGGCACCACGTAGTCGATCCACCCGCCGCGCACCCACTTGCGGGTGTCCGCGTACAGGTCGTCGTACGTCTGCACGCCGCCGCGGGTGTCGGAACCGCGCCGGTCGGTGGAGGCGTTGCGCCAGACGCCGAACGGGCTGATCCCGAACCGTGTTCCCGGGCGGGCGGCGCGGATCCGTTTGGCGGTCTCCTTCACCAGCAGGTCGACGTTGTTGCGCCGCCAGGCGGCCCGGGAGGAGAACGCGGCCCCGTGCGCCTTGTAGGCGGCCGCGTCGCCGAAGGTCTGTCCCGCCACCGGGTACGGGTAGAAGTAGTCGTCGAAGTGCACGGCGTCGACCGGGTACCGCTCCACCGCGTCGAGGACGGCGTCCTGCACGAAGGCGCGGACCTCCGGCAGGCCCGGGTTGTAGTACAGCTTGCCGCCGTAGGGCACCACCCAGCCCGGGTGCTTGCGTGCGGGATGTCCGGCCACCAGGCGGGACGGCTGGGTGTGCGCGGCCACCCGGTACGGGTTGAACCAGGCGTGCAGTTCCAGCCCCCGGGCGTGCGCCTCCGTCACGGCGGTGCCCAGCGGGTCCCAGCCGGGGTTCTTGCCCTGGGTGCCCGTGAGGTAGGCGGACCAGGGCTCGTGCCGGGACGGCCAGAGGGCGTCCGCGGTGGGCCTGACCTGGAAGATCACGGTGTTCAGCCGCCGTCGCACCGCGGCGTCGAGGTGGCGCAGCAGTTCGTCGCGCTGGCGGGCGGCACTCAGTCCGGGGCGTGAGGGCCAGTCCCGGTTCCCCACGGTGGCCAGCCACATCCCGCGCATCGCCCTGGCCGGCGCCGCGGCGCCGCCACCCGCGCCCGCCGGGGCCGTCACGGCCGAACCGCCGGCCGCCGGCGCCGCGGCCCCCGTGGCCAGCAGGGCGGGCAGCGCCGTGACGGCGGCGGTGGCGAATGTCCTGCGGGAGAGTCCTGCCATCGGATGAGACCCCTCACGTTTCGCGGCCGCCCGGCCACGGGCAGTACCGCTGGGACAGCGGTCACCCAGCATGCCCCACCCGAACGATCGATCGTCGGAGCCGCGAAGGTAACGTGCTCGATCGGAGCAGGCGCCGACCGATGGCAACCTGTCCGACCCGATGATCACGAAAGGGACGATGTGAGCGACATCGAACGCGTGGGAGTGGTGGGCTCCGGCCAGATGGGAGCCGGTATCGCCGAGGTCTGCGCCCGCGCCGGTCTGGACGTGAAGGTCGCCGAGGCCACCGGCGAGGCCCTGGAGTTCGGACGCACCCGGGTGCTCACCTCTCTCCAGCGGGCGTTGGAGCGCGGCAAGCTCACCGAGGAGGAGCGCGCGGCCACCGAGGCGCGCCTGGACTTCACCACCGACCTCGGCGAGTTCCACGACCGCGACCTCGTCATCGAGGCCGTCGTGGAGAACGAGCAGGTCAAGACGGAGATCTTCCAGGTCCTCGACCAGGTGGTCACCCGCCCGGACGCCATCCTGGCCTCCAACACCTCCTCCATCCCGCTGGTGAAGCTCGCGGTCGCCACCTCGCGGCCCGACCAGGTGGTGGGCATCCACTTCTTCAACCCGGCGCCGGTGCAGCAGCTCGTCGAGCTGATCCCCGCGCTGACCACCTCCGAGGGCACCCTCGGCCGCGCGCAGCTGTTCGCCGAGAAGGCGCTCGGCAAGCACTCCATCCGCGCCCAGGACCGCTCCGGTTTCGTGGTCAACGCGCTGCTGATCCCGTACCTCCTGTCGGCGATCCGGATGTTCGAGTCCGGCATCGCGAGCCGTGAGGACATCGACAACGGCATGGAGATGGGCTGCGCCCACCCGATGGGCCCCCTCAAGCTCGCCGACCTGATCGGCCTGGACACGGTGGCCTCGGTCGCCTACTCCATGTACGAGGAGTACAAGGAGCCCTTGTACGCCGCTCCCCCGCTGCTCCAGCGGATGGTCGACGCGGGCCGTCTGGGCCGCAAGACGGGCTCGGGCTTCTACACGTACGGCTGATCGCTCGACCACGGGCCCTGAGCTGGGAGTTCAGCTCAGGGCCCGTGGTCGTGCCCGTCACGCGGGCGGGCGGTCGGGGGGACGAGAGCTGCTCGGACTGCTGCTCGAGGTGGTGCGGCCGGTGGTCCAGCGAGGCGTCACCGGCACGCGGCGGAGCCGGCGGCCCGGCACGGACTGCGACCGAAGCCGGAGGGGAGCACGTCGCGCACTCCGGAACACAGCGATGCATAGTGGGATGCAGGGGGCACGCGTTCCCACCGTGGTTCGGACGTGGCCCCCTCCGTCGGGTCCCCCCGACCGCTGACATGTGAGGACGCACGCTCATGAAGTCCTGGCGCTTCCACGGAACCGATCAGCCGCTGACCCTGGAAGAGGTGGACGCGCCGCACGCGGGTCCTGGTGAGGTCGTCGTCGACGTCAAGGCCGCGGGCCTGTGCCACTCGGACGTCAGCGCGCTCGACGACCCGGGCTGGATAGCCCTGTTCCCGCGTACGCCGATGACGCTCGGGCACGAGAACGCCGGCGTGATCAGCGAGGTCGGCGACGGCATGGAGCACTGGAAGGCCGGCGACCGCGTCGGCCTCTCGCCGATGATGCCGGACGGCGACGCCATCGGGTACGGCGCCTGGGACGGCGGATACGGGCCGCGGGTCCGCGCCACCGACGCCAACCTGGTCCGGCTCCCGGACGAGGTCTCCTTCGAACTGGGTGCGATGGCCACCGACGCCGGCCTCACCTCGTACCACGCGATGGTGACCCGCGGCGGGGCGAAGCAGGGGATGCGCGTCGGAGTGATCGGGCTCGGCGGCCTGGGCTACATCGGCGCGCGCGTCGCCGTGCTCAAGGGGGCCGAGGTGTACGCGGCCGAGGTGAACCCGCAGACCCGCGAACTGGCCGACGAGATCGGGCTCAGCGGCGTCGCCGAGTCGATCACCGAGTTCAAGGACAAGAACCTGGAACTCGTCGTGGACTACGCCGGCTTCGGCACCACCACCGCCCAGGCGATCGAGACGCTCGCCGAGTTCGGCACCCTGGTGCAGGTCGGCATGGGCCGTCTGGAATCCACCGTGAGCACCAACGAGATCATCCTCAAGCAACTGAACATCCACGGCTCCAAGTCGGGCACGAAGCAGGACCTGGCGGAGCTGTACGACCTCATGCGCTCCGGCGACCTCAACCCGCCGTTGAAGCGCATCACTCCTGATCGGATCCCCCAAGGGCTGGACGATCTGCGCAAGGGCGGCGTGGTGGGCCGTCTCATCGCGCTGTACGAGGATTAGCCGCCGAGGACTTGCCGTGGAGTATCGGCCGCCGCGAGGCCGGGCCGGGCCCCGTTCGGGCCGCGGGACGGGCTCGGGCCTCCGCCCCTACGGCCGGCGTCCGGCGGCCGGCGGCCGGCCCCACTGCATGACCGAGGGCTCCGAGCCGCCAGTTCGGCTCGGAGCCCTCGGTCGTACCCGCGGCACGCACGGCCCGTGCGGCACCGCGTTCCAGGAGCGGGCACGGGCGCGACCACGCCCGCGGTGGGTGGGTCGGACCGCGGCGGTCGGCGCCCAGGAGCAGCACCAGGCCGAGCACAGGCTCACCACCCTGCGCGGCGGTCGCCCCCCGACGGCCTGGAGGGCGCAGGCCGCCTTCGGGGCGTAGAGCCGGGACCACGTGCTGGTGCCGACGATCCCGTCCGCGCCGCCGACGGTGCCGTTGCAGGTCTGCCCGGGTAGACGGTGGGGCGTGAGGAGTCGGAGATGTAGTTGCAGTACGGCTCGGCCGCCGCCGACCCCGCGCCGGCGACGACCACGCCGGCCGCGAGGACAAAGGCCGCTGTCACCGAAGCCACGCGTCGCTTTGTGTTGCTCATGACTGTTCCCCCTGGGTCAGGTCTGATTTCGGGGGTCTGCCCCGTCACACGGGCAGCGCCCGCCCACCGACGCTCCAGGTGGACGGGCGGGCATCGGACCCCTTCAGCCGCGACCCTCGTTGGTCGACGCGGCGATGTGCCGTTCCATCGACCGGGGCAACGAGGCCCACGCGGTGACGCACAGCGCGTCGGAGGGGAGCCGCGATCCGTGCCGGCCGAGCCGGACCGGCGGCTCCCTGCAGAGGGCGACGAACCGGGTCAGGGGGCCTCGAAGGACGTCACGGTGAGGGCCTTGTCCCACCGGGCTGCGGCCAGGTCGTCGTGGCGGATCATGAACTTCGTGGAGTACTCCTCGTAGGCGCGCCCTTCGTCGGCGAGGGGTATCCATTCGCCCGCCAGCCGGAACGCGTCCTCTTCCGGCAGAGGGGCGAACGGCTTCCCCTCCGCCAGGGCCTTCGCCGTGATGCCGCCGACCGTCGCCTCGTCGTCGGCGTACCCGCCGAGGACCAGGTACGCACCGGACGACCAGAGGCCGTGGGCCAGGGACCGAAGCTCGTCCAGGTGGGGCAGTTCACGCTCCATGTACCGGGCCAGCCGCTGCTGGAAGGGGTACATGTCGTCCCACTCGAGGTCCTCCCAGAACTCGTGCCAGTCCTCGTCGCCCTCCTTGAGCCAGAGGGGCAGATCGGCTTCGAGTTCGGCGCAGACGTCGATCCGTTCGCCGGCGCACGCGGCGTCCGGGGGCTCCGGAACCGCGGTCTCGGCGCCGTCCGGTACGTACACGACTCGCGCGTACCGGCCCGGCTCGGCCCGCACCTCGCGGAAGTCCCTCTCCTGGTGAACGAAGAAGAGCAAAGTCCCGTCCGCCGGCAGGTCGAAGCCGTCGATCCTCGGCAGCGCCCCGCAGTCGACGGACAGGAGCAACGGCAACGGAAGGTCCCCGGCGGACGGCCACGTCGTGCCCACCGGCAGCCGGGGCAGCCCACCGATGTGCCCGACCGGAGAGCCGCCGCCACCGGCGGACAGCCCGATCGCCAGACGAAGGTGCGTGCTGAACCTGCCGATCTCGTCGTCCGGGATGCCCAACTCGCGCGCTGCGCGACGAAACTCCCCCTGATGATCCATGCCCGTGAAGATAGTCCGGAAGCTTGCCCCCGGGGGACCGTGGTCACGGATCGACGAGGACAGCCAGGCAGCGGAACTCGCCGCCGGGACCGCCGAGTTGCGCGTACGAGCGCCAGGTGAGCGGATGGATGCCGCGCAGGACGCGGGTGTGGGGGGCGTAGCCGCCCTCGGCCCAGCGGAGGGTGCCGGCCAGCGTCTGCCCGTCGTGGAGTCTGAACTCGTGGTCCCTGGTGCGGGGGCGGCCCTGAGGCGGGGGAAGCCACAGGGCCGCCTCGTTGGTGATGAGCAGGGCGAGGCCGTTCTGGTCCTCGCGGCGGCAGAAGCGTTCCAGCCGCTCGATGTCGAACACGAAGTTGCGCCGGGCCAGGTCCGGCGCCCCATGGTGGCGGAGGTCGTAATCCTCGGGCGGGGAGCCCGCCTCGCCGGCCCACCGTCGGGTGACGTACTTGAACTCCACAGCGGTCCGGGCCGTAGGTCCCAGGCACAGCAGGTCCAGGTACTCCGCACGGAGCCCGGGTCGGCGTACCGGCACTTCGAGGCGTGCCCGGACGTCCGGAGCGACGGAGGTCAACGCCTGGGCGAAGGCGTGCTGGAGGTCGGCCTCGGAGTGGAAGACGGGCCGTGCCGCCCGTAGCTCCGCAAGGACGTCGTCCAACCGGGCCTTGCCGGCGATCACCGACTGCGGCGGAGATGTCGGTGTGGTCACGTGGCTCATGGAAGCCGGGTCCTCTCGTCGGGATGCGCTAGGCGTCGTCTTCGGCTCCCGGGCTCCGCGGGGGCTCCTCGGCCGCGAGGCCCCAGATGCGTTCCGTCGGCTCCGGCGTGGCGGCAGGAACGTGGCCGGTGTCGAGGCAGGCCTCGGGGATCACGCGGTGGGCCCGGAGGAGGGCGCCCCAGAGGTGCTGTTCGTGCCAGAGCAGGGCGTGGTTCCCGTTGTCCCGGGTCTGCTCGGCCGCGCGCATCGCCTCCTTCCAGGCGGCCCACAGGGCGGCGAGTTCCTCCGCGGCTCCGGGGTGGCAGGGCCAGCACGGCGGGATGCCGTACTCGCCCTCCGGCTGGTACCGGGCCCGCAACCAGTCGACCCAGTCGGCGAGTTCCGACCACTGCGACAGGGTGGCACGGGCGGTCCAGGGCTCGGGCGGCGGCTTCTCCCCCGCGCCGGACACCTTGCGGGAGACGTATCCCACGACGCCGTCCTGGAGGTCCGTGAGCGCCTGCTCCAGTACCTCCATCCTGTGGTCGTGTTTGTCGGACAGCACGACGACGAGATCGGCCAGCTCGTCGAGCTGCGCCGCGAGGCCCTCGACCGTCACCTCGTCCACGCGTCCTCCCGGGTAATGGGCGGGCCCTTTCCGATTCGGCGGACCGTCGGTGCGGCGCCGCACTGGAGTTGTAGCGAAGCGATGAGAGGCAGGGGGCGTCTGTTACCCACCGGGGCACAAGGCGTGACGGGCGGGACACCGGTGTGACGCGACGGAGATCGACGGCAGGCCCGCCGGCGGCGGCCCGCTTCCTCCGCGGAGCCGGAGCCTGCCGTTCGAGTGGTCGGGGCCGGGGGCGGCGGGCATGGCGATGAGTTCCGCGGGGACCGCGGGTCGAAGGTGGGACGACGGTTCGACGAAGGATCCCACCTGGCCGGTCACCGCGTCCGGCCGCATCCGAGGAGGACGACATGACCGCCACCTACACCTTCGACGTCTTCGTGAGCCTGGACGGCTTCGGGGCCGCCGGCGGCGACTGGACCGGCTACTGGGGCAAGCAAGGTCCTGAGCTGCTGGAACACCGTCTCGGGCTGTACGGGGCGGAGCAGCGGATGGTGCTGGGTGCGAACACCTACCGGCTGTTCGCACGGATGCTGGCGGAGAGCACGGAGGACTCCGACGTGCGCGACCCGTGGGTGACGAGGATGCGGAACCTGCCCCTGACGGTGGTGTCGACGACGCTGGAGGAGCCCCTCGACTGGCCGGACGCCACTGTGGCGAGCGGCGACGCGGTCGAGGTGGTGGCCCGGCTGAAGGAGGAGTCGGACGTGCCCCTGCGCTCGCACGGCAGCCTGTCGATGAACCGGGCGCTGATGGCGGCCGGGCTGGTGGACCGGCTGCAGGTGACGCTCTTCCCCGTCGTCACGGGCCGGACGGGGCTGGACCCGGTCTTCGCGGGCGCCGAGGACTTCGACCTGGAACTGCTGGAGAGCCGGACCCTGGACGGGCGCGTCCAGGAGCTGGTCTACCGGCCCACCCCGCACTGACCTGCCCGACGCCCGACGCCCGAGGACGGCGTTCCCTCTCGCTCCGAGCCGCGGTGCGGTCTTCCCACGGGACGCGGGCAGCCAGGACGCGGCCCGCCTGGACGCGGGCCGGCCTGGTCCGATTCCGCTCGACCTGGCGTGATTCTGCCCAACTCGGTTCATGTTCTTGCGACTTGTACCGAGCCTGCGTAAAACGGACGTCTTCCGATGTTCGCCGGCGTCATGATGTGAGCCCTCGCAGGGGGAGATCACGGGGAGATCGTGGGGGGACGCATGGGGTTCACGGAGGAGCTCGGGGCGGGGGATCCGGAGCGGGTCGGGCCGTACCGGCTGGTGCGGCGGCTCGGGGCCGGCGGGATGGGGCGGGTGTACCTGGCGCGGTCCAAGGGCGGCAGGGCGGTGGCCGTGAAGGTGGTGCGGCCCGAGCTGGCCGAGGACCGCGAGTTCCGGCAGCGGTTCGCGCGCGAGGTCGCGGCCGCCAGGCGGGTGAACGGGGTGTTCACCGCCGGCGTGGTGGACGCGGATCCGGAGGCGGACCCGCCGTGGCTGGCGACTGCCTACGTACCGGGCGTCTCGCTGGACACCGCCGTCGCCCTGCACGGGGCGTGGGAGGCCTCCCGGGTGACGACCCTGGCGGTCGGGCTGGCCGAGGCGCTGGAGGCGATCCACGCCTCGGGACTCGTCCACCGTGATCTCAAGCCGTCGAATGTGCTGCTGGCCGCCGACGGTCCCCGGGTCATCGACTTCGGCATCTCCACGGCGGCCGAGGCGAGCGTGATCACCCGGACCGGGGTGGTGATCGGGACACCCGGTTTCATGTCCCCGGAACAGCTGACCGGCGAACCCGTCACGGCCGCCAGTGACGTCTTCGCGCTGGGCGCCGTCCTCGCGTTCGCGGCCTCCGGCGCCGGGCCCTTCGGCACGGGTTCGGCGCAGGGCCTGATGTACCGGGTCGTGCACGCCGAACCGGATCTGGCCGCGGTGCCGGACGCGGTGCGCGGGTTGGTCGGCAGGTGCCTGGCCAAGCGGCCGCAGGACCGGCCGGGCGTCGGCGAGCTGCTGGCCGAGCTGACGGATGCGACGGACACGGCGGATGCGGCGGGTGCGGCGCGTACGGAGCTGTTGTTCGCCGGGGCGGCGTGGCTTCCGCCGGCGGTGGCCGCGACGGTGCGGCAGGTACGGGACGGGACCGCCGCCGCGGGTTCCGCCGGGCAGCACGACGCGGGGGACGCGCCGTTGCCGCCGACCCGGCAGGCACCCACCGTCACCGCGCCGGCCCGGTCCACTCCCTCGCCCGCGCACACGCCCACCGCACCGCCCACCGATCCGCCCGCGTACAGCACGCCCGCCGCGCCGCCCACCACCCCGCCCTCGTACACGCCCACCGCGGTCGCGCCCGGGGCGGGGGACGGCGGCGCGAGGGCCGGGGGGTCCGGGGGGATGCCTCCGGGGAGGCCGCCGGGGGCCTCCGGCAGGCGTCGTGCCGCGGTGATCGTCCCGCTCGTCGTGGCGGCCCTTGCGGCGGGACTGGTGGCCTGGCAGGCGGACGCCCTCTTCGGCGGGGCCTCCGGGACGGACTCCGGCTCCTCCGCCCCGCCCTCCGACGCCTGGTCCGACGGGCAGCCCGAGGCCGGCCCGACCCCTTCGGACACCGCGTCACCGTCATCGTCACCGTCCGGCACCCCGTACGACGCCTCCTCCAGCACCGGCCCTCCCGCGGACGCTCCCTCCGATCCCTCGCCGTCGCCG
Source organism: Streptomyces sp. NPDC056600 (assembly GCF_042792855.1). NCBI lineage: Bacteria > Bacillati > Actinomycetota > Actinomycetes > Kitasatosporales > Streptomycetaceae > Streptomyces > Streptomyces sp. NPDC056600. The sequence continues at coordinate 2,635 of NZ_JBHTVQ010000008.1, read as the reverse complement.
TCACCGTCCGAGGTGGTGACGGACCTGTCGGGGCGGTGGAACGGCAGTTACGTCTGCAACCAGGGCATCACCGGCCTGGTCCTCACCGTCGATCAGTACCAGGACGGCAGCGTCACGGGGGTGTTCGCGTTCTACCCGGCGCCTTCCAACCCCACGGTGCCGCGCGGGTCGTTCGCCGTGGCGGGGACCTTCGAGAGCGGGGTGCTCACGCTGCGGGCGACCAACTGGATCGAGCAGCCCCCGGGTTACCTCACGGTCGACCTCCAGGCCGCGTACGACCCTTCGGCACCCGGTCATATGGACGGGCGGGTCTACGGGGCGAACTGCACGACCTTCTCGGCCGACCGCACCTGACCGCGGGCCGCACCCGACCTCCGACGGTCCGGTCACCGCCGGGACCCCGCACCAGCCTGTTCGGCCGCCGCGACGGTGTCGCGGATGCGGCCCAGCAGGGTGCGCAGGGCGGTGCGGTCCTCGGGGGTGAGGGCGCCGGTGGCGGTGCGCAGGGCCTCGCGGTCCATCGCCTCGGCCTCCTGGTGGCAGGCGCGGCCCGCGTCGGTGAGGGCGAGCAGGTGGGCGCGGCGGTCGGTGGGGTGCGGGAGGCGGACGACCAGGCCGTCGCGCTCCAGGGCGTCGACCAGGCTGGTGGCCGTGCGGGCGGCGACGCCGAGCATGTCGCTGAGGTCGCGCATCCGCATCGGCTCGGCGGCGTGGGCGAGGAAACGCAGGGCGCGCAACTGGGCGACGGTGGTGCCCTTCTCGGCCAGCCTGCCGTCGACGAAGAGCCGCAGACGGTGGGTCGTCGCGAACAGCTCGTCGATCAGCGGGTCACTGCTGCCCGGGACGTTCCTCACCTTGGTGCTCCTGTGCTCGTGGCGGTCGGCGGTTCTCGCCCCCGTTCCTACCGCACCCGCGCGGCGGGAACGGGCCCGGTGGCCCGGATCGGTCCGTGCCGACCCGAATTCGGTCCGTGCCGACCGGAACGGATGTGCTGAGCCTACACATACTGAGTATACTCAGCACATGCTTCGCTCGCTGCGCCTCGACCAGCGCATAGTCGTCCCTGTCGTCTGTGTGGTCACCGCGTTCATGTCCATCGTGGACGGAGCCGGCACCACCGTCGCCCTGCCCTCCATCGGCCGTGACTTCGGACTCGCCACCGCGGGTCTCGACGCCGTCGTCGTGGTCTACCCCGTCTGCGTCGGCCTCGCCGTGCCCCTGTCGGCCTGGCTCGGTGACCGCTTCGGCGGGCGCCGCACCGTCCTGACGGCCTTCGCCGTCTTCACCGTCGCCTCCGGACTCTGCGGCGTGGCCGGGTCACTGGGCGAACTCGTCCTGTGGCGCGCCCTCCAGGGTTTCGCCGCCGGCATCCTGCTGCCGGTCACCGGAGCTCTGCTGTACCGCACCTTCAGCCTGTCCGAGCAGGTGAAGGTCTCCCGCTACATGATCATCCCGCAGCAGGTGGCGCCCGCCCTGGCCCCGATGGGCGCGGGCTGGCTGGTGGACAACATGACCTGGCGCTGGGTCTTCTACGCCAACCTGCCGATCGGCGTCGCCGTCCTCGTCTTCGGACTGCTCTTCCTCGAGGAGCACCGCGACCACGTTCCCGGGCGGCTGGACGTGCCCGGTCTGGTGCTCACCGCCTTCGGCACGGCGGGGCTGATGTTCGGCGTCAGCGAGGCCGCCGAGATGGGCTGGAGCAGCGTGCCGGTGGTGACAGGTCTGGTCGGCGGCGCGGTGCTGCTGGCGGCGGCCGTGGCGGTGGAGCTGCGGGTGCCTGAACCGGCTTTGCGGGTGCGGCTGTTCACCGACCGTCTGTTCCGGGACACCAACGTGATCGCGTTCCTCGGCTTCACCGCGTTCATGGGCGCGATGTTCGTCGGACCGCTGTTCCTGCAGCAGGGGTTGGGCCTGAGTGCCTGGGAGTCCGGTTCCAGCACCTTCGCCGAGGCGTTCGGTGTGCTGCTCACCATGCAGCTCGTCACGCCGCTCTACGCCCGGATCGGTCCGCGCAAGCTCGTCGGGTTCGGGCTGCTCGGGGTCGCGCTGGTGCTGGTGGCCTTCTCCCGGCTGGACGCGGACTCCTCGCTGTGGACGTTCCGCGGACTGATGTTCCTGCTGGGCGCGGCGATGGGCGGGGTGTTCATGCCCACCACGGTGGCCTCGTTCACCGGCATCGGGAAGGCGGACGTCTCCCATGCGGCGACCCTGAACACGGTGGTCCGGCAGGCCGCCGGCGCGACCGCCCCGGCGGTGGCGACCGTGGTGCTGGCCTCGGCCGCGGTGGTCGGCACCGGGGCCGACGCCCATCCGCCGGTCTCCGCGTTCCAGCAGGCGTACCTGGTGCTGGCGGTGGTCTCCGCGCTCGCCGCCGTCTTCGCCTTCACGATGCCGGACCGCGCCGCGCGGATCGCCGCCTCGGACCGGACCGTCGCCGCGCGGCGGGAGACCGTGGACGCCTGAGCCGCCTCGGCCTCCGCCGCGGTGCCCCGTGCCGCGCGCCGCCGCGGAGCGACCGGCCGGAACCGCCCGGGTCACCGTCACCGCGCCCGACTCCGCCACCGGGCAACCGACCGGAGTCGCCGAGCAACCGGGCAACCGACCGGAGCTACCGGCCAACCGACCGGAGCCGCCG